>NZ_DALZCD010000138.1:0-10985 GCF_031978025.1 Erwinia sp. | reverse complement strand
GGAAGCAGGCAGACCGAAATACCAGGTGCCCAGGTTCCAGATAATAGCGGCCAGCAGCATGGAAAAGACCATGGCCAGACCGTGAGCCGAGCCTACGTTAAGCAGCAGGTCGGTGGGTAGCAGATGAACGATGGCATAAGCAACGCTTAGCCCGCCCAGCAGTACGCCAAAGAAGTTAAATACGCCGGCCATAACCACCGCCAGTTGCGATCGCATTGCTCGGGTATAGATAACGGTAGCCACCGCGTTTGCCGTGTCGTGAAAGCCGTTGATGGCTTCATAGAACAAGACAAAGAGCAGGGCAAGGACGAGTAACAGGCCGGTATGGTAATCAAGACCAGCAAACAGATGTAGCATAAGCGTTACGCCATTTTGGAGGACATGAACGCGGCGCATTATCAGCGAGAAACCGCGCCGGGGGAAAGTGAAATATAGACTTTTTTTGACATTAATACGTCAAACCGAGTAAATAGCGGTCCTGAAAAGTATAAAAATCATCCAGTTATAAAGATGGCCACGTATGACGCTTTTGTGACGCTGGCAGGAAGCCCGTCTTGTCATTACAATCAGCGTTTTTTTAAGCCTCGGGCCGGAGAGCAGTGTGGACAAATTTGACGTTATCATTATTGGCGCAGGTGCGGCTGGTCTGTTTTGCGCCGCCCAGGCCGGGCAGCGGGGCAAGCGTGTGCTGGTGCTGGATAACGGCAAAAAAGCGGGACGCAAAATTCTGATGTCGGGCGGCGGCCGCTGTAACTTCACTAATCTTTATACCGAGCCTGCGGCCTACCTGTCGCATAACCTGCATTTTTGTAAATCTGCGCTGGCACGTTATACGCAGTGGGATTTTATCGACCTGGTCAATCGTCACGGTATTCAGTGGCATGAAAAAACGCTGGGTCAGCTTTTCTGTGATGACTCGGCCCAGCAGATCGTGGATCTGTTACTGAAAGAGTGCGAAGCCGGGCAGGTGACGCTGCGGCTGCGCAGTGAAGTCCTGAAAGTGACGCAAGATAACGGCTATACGCTGGAGCTGAACGGCAGCGTAGTGCAGGCTGAAAAACTGGTTATTGCTTCCGGCGGGCTTTCCATGCCCGGCCTGGGCGCCTCGCCTTTCGGCTATAAAATTGCCGAGCAGTTTGGCCTGAAGGTGTTCCCAACGCGCGCGGGCCTTGTCCCGTTTACGCTGCACAAACCGCTGCTTGAGCCGCTGCAAACGCTTTCCGGCGTTGCCGTTCCTGCTGTGATGACGGCAGAAGACGGTACCGTTTTTAAAGAGGCCCTGCTGTTTACCCATCGCGGACTCTCTGGCCCGGCTGTGCTACAGCTTTCCAGCTACTGGCAGCCTGGCGAATTTGTGACCATTAACCTTTCGCCTGAGCACGCTCTCAATGCTTTGCTCACTGAAGAGCGCGAGGCTCACCCCAACCAAAGCCTGAAAAATACGCTGGCTAAAGTCTTGCCTCGTCGGCTGGTGGAATGCCTGCAGCTGCTTGGCCACGTGCCGGAGTGCACCCTGAAGCAGCTTAACGGCCGTCAGCAGGCTGAGCTGGCGGAAACGCTTCACGGTTGGCGTGTGCAGCCCAACGGCACAGAAGGCTATCGCACCGCCGAAGTGACGCTGGGCGGTGTGGATACCGATGCGCTTTCATCGAAAACGTTGGAGGCGCGGGATGTACCAGGCCTCTATTTTATTGGAGAGGTCGTCGACGTTACCGGTTGGCTTGGCGGCTACAATTTCCAATGGGCCTGGAGTTCTGCATGGGCGTGCGCGCAGGCGTTGTGAATCCTGCGCTGGCGAAACCGCCAGCCTCCAGGGTCGATCTGCCGCCGGCACTGTGGGCGGCATAACGTCATGCGGGTCAATATTTATCACGCTGCCTGAAAGAAAAAGATTAAAAGGCGTAGAAGGACGAGGCTTATACTGTTAATTTCTTACTCCCCCGGTCGTTCTTCTGACGAAGTAGTCTGCTAAATAAGTTTTCCTGTTATTAATTAATGTAAATGCTTCAGTTAAATCTTGCCGAGACATAAAATAGCGACAGGCGGGTGGATACGTGGAGATAAATATTTATTTTGCAATGGGGTGGAAATAAAGAGGTTTGCTAACGCCTTTAGTCAAAAATATTTCCGATAATTTTAATTATTATCTTTTAAATAAACAGATCACCCTGTTTTTATATGATGTTTTTTTGGAAAACCTCTTTTGCTGCTAAGGCTATGTACTACTATAGCCTCAGTATTATCCGGGGAAGGGTGCGCAGGAACGGCAGGTTATGCCAGTTTTTATATTTATTGATTTTATCCTTTGGTCTTTTTTTTCAGAAAATTCGTCTGGCAGATATTGCCCTTTCTCGCATGGAAATTCGCTAGCCTTTTTATATGTAGTTATCATGGATGTTAACGAAATGAAGCATCATGGCTATAATAGTACGGCCTTTTATCCGGGGTCTTTTGTTCTCTCTGCCGTTATACGTTATGGGATCTTCACCCTGGACCGTTACCGAGGATTCCACGCGCCATGGGGCGACGCAAAATGTTAATCCACTACTCCTCAACAGCGCCAGCAGCTGGCTGGTGACTGCGGATTCCAACCTGAACAGGCTGGCGCTGTTCTCAGCAGCCAGCTGAACCCCCGTTCCAGCGTTTATCTCCAGGTAAAATATGCACACCGCTTGGGGGCGGTTACGGAAGGCTATACCGGCAATGTGGGGCTGCGCTACCCGTTCTGACCGCACAGAAGCGTGCGGAAAAGGGCCTGCGGGCCTTTTTTATTGAGTCGACCGCTTTTTGAAATTGCTAATAGAAATGAAAATTATTATCATCCGCGGCAACTTTACTTCTATCAGCGCTTTTATTGATGAAACCATTTTCTGCTGTCCCTTTTGCCGGGAAAATACCTCTTCTTTTACCTACTCTGCTGTTCAGCACGGCGGCGCTGGCAACAGCCGACACCGCGAAAGAGCAAACGCTGACCGTTACCGCTGACAGTATTGGCGAGACGGGAAGCTATAGCCAGGATACCGCAAGCGCGGCAAGTAAAATGCCGCTGCCGCGCAGTGAAACGCCGCAGTCCGTCAGCGTGGTTACGCCGCAGGTGATAAAAGACTATCAGGTGAAAAGCGTGACCGATGCCATGAAGTTTGTTAGCGGCGTCAGTCAGGGCAACACGCTGGGCGCTATTGAAGACGGCTTCGTCAAGCGCGGCTTCGGCAGCAACTCTGACGGTTCTATTTTTATCGATGGCGTACGCAGCAATCAGGGACTGTCGATGGACAGTACCGTTGATCATGTGGAAGTGTTGAAAGGCTCAGCCTCGCTGCTGTACGGCATTCAGAATCCGGGCGGCATCATCAACCTGATTAGCAAAAAGCCGCAGTATGAATGGCACACGCATATTGGCGGCGAAACCACCAGCGTTGGCGGCGGTACTGGCAGCCTGGACATCACCGGGCCGCTGG
Source organism: Erwinia sp. (assembly GCF_031978025.1). Lineage (NCBI taxonomy): Bacteria > Pseudomonadati > Pseudomonadota > Gammaproteobacteria > Enterobacterales > Erwiniaceae > Erwinia > Erwinia sp. The sequence goes on along the minus strand of NZ_DALZCD010000138.1, from coordinate 7,527 downwards.
GCGACGGCTTTGCTTTCCGCCTGATTGCCGAGCGTCAGCGTGAAGACTACTGGCGCAACTTTGGCGCCAAAGAACATACGCTGCTGTCGCCATCGCTGAGTTGGTATGGCGAAAAAGCCGCTTTTAACATCAGCTATACCGAATACAAATTTGATATCCCGGTCGACCGCGGCACCGCGTTTATCAATAAAAAGCCGGTGAACATTCCCTATAATCAACGCCTGGACGACAGCGCCAACCACGCCTGGGGGAAAAATAAGCGTCTTAACGTCAGCTACGCTTACAGCCTGGATGAAACCTGGGAGACCCATCTTAACTATGCCTGGATGCAACGTCGTTATAACAGTAATGAAGTGCGCGCCACGGCCGTCAACGCGGCTACCGGCATCGTCTCGCGCCGTGCAGACGCCAATCGCGGCTTCAATCATCAGACAACCTATCTCGCCTGGGATATAGGTGGCAGCCCGCAGATTGGGGGGATGCAGCACGATATCATGCTGGGCGTCGACTACGAGCAGGATGAAACCTACAAGGCCTATTCCTATCGCGGCAAAGTCTCAAAAACCTTCAACATGTACGACCCGGTTTATGGCGAAGAGCCACCGGTCAACACAAGTACCCTTGCCGATGCGCAAAGTAACTTACGCACTAACCTCTACAGTCGCTCGCTGTATGCCAAAGACAGTATTCATCTGACCGACAAATGGATAGCCGTAGCGGGTGCTCGTTACCAGCGCTATACCCAAACCGCCAGCAGCGGCTGGGCTAATCCGCAGAGCACGCTAAACGATCGCGGTGATGCCTTCCTGCCGCAGGTGGGGCTGGTGTATAAAATGCTGCCGGATCTCTCGCTCTACGGCAGCTACAGCAAGTCTTTCACGCCTTCAACGCAGACTGACGACGACGGTAACGTCGCCTCTACGGAAAAAGGCACCACTTATGAAGTGGGCGCAAAATGGCAGGTGCTGCCCGCCGTATCCACCACGCTGGCGCTGTATCGTATTGATGAGAAAGATATGTCGGTGCTGATCAACGGCAGTACGCGCACCATCCCTGAAGCGCGATCTACCGGCGCGGAAGTGGAAATCAACGGCGAGCTGGCGCCGGACTGGAATCTGATAGCCACTTACAGCCATGATAAAACGGAAATCGTCGAGGATAATATTCATCCGGCCAACGTAGGCAATCGTCTGGCCAATGCGCCAGCTAACAGCGGCAGCCTTTATCTGACGCACGGCATGCGCTTTTCCTGGCTGCCGGGTGAGGTACGGATTGGCGGTGGTGCACGTTACGTTGGGTCGCGCGCGGGCGATCCGGAAAACAGTTTCACTCTGCCAGACTATACGGTTGCAGATGCTTTCGCCGCCTGGGACAGCAAGCTGGTGGGCAAACATACGCAGCTAAAGCTCAACATTAATAATCTGTTTGATAAAGCCTACTACGAATCCAGCGGCGGCAACCTGCGTGTCAGCAAAGGTGCACCGCGCGAAATCGTCGTTTCAGCTTCTGTTGATTTCTGACCCTGACGGAAAATTTGATGAAAAAATGGCTGATCCTGCTGTTGTTGTTAGCCTGCGCTACGCTGCAGGCGAAGACCCTTACCGATATTTTGCAACGCAAGGTGACGGTACCGGATAATCCACAGCGCGTGGTACTGGGTGAGGGGCGACTGCTTTATACACTGGCGCTGGTGGAAAATGGCAATCCGCTGCGGCATGTGGTGGGTTGGCCCGGCGATCTGCCGCATTACGACAGGCAAACCTGGGCACGCTACAGCACCGCGTTTCCCGCGATGAAGAAGATTCCGCTGATTGGGGGAGCTAATCCGGGCCAGCTCAGCATGGAAAAAACGATCGCGTTGCGGCCGGATCTGGTGATTTTGCCACTTTACGCCAAAAAGCCTGCGGCGCAGGACGACATGCTAACGCAGCTGGGGGCAGCGGGAATTCCGGTTATTTACGTCGATACCCGAATCGATCCGCTGAAAAATACCGTGCCGAGCCTGAAAATTCTGGGCGAGGCGCTGGGCGATCCGCAAAAAACACAGCGTTTTATTGCCTTTTATCAACGGCATATGGCGCTAATCCAGGACCGCCTACGTCAGGCTGCGCCGGTCAGGCCGCGCGTTATGCTGCAACTCCATATTGGCCGTCGGGAAGGCTGCTGCACCACGGTAGGACACGGTAATCTGGCCGATCTGCTGACGTATGCAGGCGGCGACAATATTGCGGCCGGTCGATTCAGCGGCGTGTTTGGCCAGCTCAGCGCAGAAGCGGTACTGGCTGCCCGGCCCGATTTTTTTCTGGCGACCGGACTGGGCGATGCGCAGCAGCCACATCGGCTACAGCTTGGCCCTCTGGTAGACTCTGCGACCGCGCAGCAAAGTTTCTCGCACGCGCTGGCGGGTCAGCCGGTTATCTCGCAGCTGGCGGCTGTTCGTCAGGGCAAAACCCTGGCTATCTGGCACAATTTTTATCTGAGTCCGTGGCATCTGCTGGCGGTGGAAGCTATGGCTAAAACGCTGCATCCGCAGCTGTTCCACGATCTGGACCCGGCGAACACGCTGCGTGAAATGAACGAAGCATTTTTGCCGCTGCCGGAAACCGGCACCTACTGGACAGCGGGCGGAAAAAGCTGACGGAAGGGCAAAAAAAAGCCCGCATCTGCGGGCTTGTTACATGACTCGTTGTTACTCGTTAATGCGGGGGTGCTGGTTGATCAGGTGCTTACGCTTTTCTTCCAGCTCGGCAATCTGCTCGCTAATATCTTCAATCTTGCTCTCGATATTATCGTGATGTTCCTGCAGCAGCTCTCTTGCTTCGGCAATATCAGAAGCAGCAGGCGTTGCGCCACGCAGCGGCATATTGGCCGTTTCCTTCATCATGATACCGGTAATCAGACCGACAACGGCTACCACCATCAGATAATAGGCGGGCATATAGAGGTTGCCGGTGGACTCCACCAGCCAGGCCGCCAGCGTTGGCGTCAGGCCTGCTACCAGAATGGAAATATTAAAGGCGCTGGCCAGCGCGCTGTAGCGGATATGGGTAGGGAACATCGCTGGCAGCGACGAGGCCATCACACCCGTAAAACAGTTCAGGATCACCGCCAGCAGCAGCAGACCGGCGAAAATCAGCCCCATCACGCCACTGTTAATCAGCATAAAGCACGGAATTGCCAGCAGCAGCAGGGCGATACTGCCGATAATCACAAACGGACGACGGCCGAACTTATCGCTCATCAGCCCCATTACCGGCTGCACAAACAGCATACCAATCATAATCGCGATAATAATCATTACGCCGTGATCTTCGGAGTAGTGAAGGTTATGCGACAGATAGCTTGGCATGTAGGTCAGCAGCATGTAGTAGGTGACGTTGGTAGACAGCACCAGACCAATACAGGCCAGCAGGCTTTTCCAGTGCTTGGTCGCGATGTCCTTAAACGACACTTTAGGGCCGTCGGCCAGACCTTCGCGGTCACCCTGTTCCAGCTTCTCAACATGCTGCTGGAACGCAGGCGTTTCTTCCAGCGCATTACGCAGATAAATCCCGATCAGGCCCAGTGGCAGTGCTACGAAGAACGGAATACGCCAGCCCCATTCAAGGAAGTTCGCTTCGCCGATCACGGTAGAAATCACGACCACCAGACCCGCGCCGGTGACAAAGCCGACGATAGACCCAAAGTCCAGCCAGCTGCCCATAAAGCCGCGTTTGCGGTCCGGCGAGTATTCGGCCACGAAGATAGAGGCGCCGGTATATTCACCCCCTACGGAGAAGCCCTGCGCCATTTTACACAGCAGCAGCAGGATGGGCGCCCAAATGCCGATAGAGGCATGAGAAGGTATCAGGCCAATACAGAATGTACTGACTGACATGATAACAATGGTAATAGAGAGGATTTTCTGACGACCATACTTATCGCCCAGTGCGCCAAAGAACAGGCCGCCAAGCGGGCGGATCAGGAAAGGAACGGAAAAGGTTGCCAGCGCGGCGATCATCTGTACGCCAGGGTCAGCACCAGGGAAAAAGACCTGGCCCAATGCATAGGCGACAAAGCCATATACCCCAAAGTCAAACCACTCCATAGCGTTACCCAGCGACGCTGCGGTAATGGCCTTGCGTAACCTGGCATCATCAATGATCGTTACGTCTTTTAAGCCAATTGGCTTAACACGCTTCCTACGTAGCTTCATATAAAGCACCCTGTAATTGACTGTTTCCCGGAAATAATCTTACGCCCTGCTCATGCCGCCACGGCGGAGAAGCAGAACGAATGGTGTACGGGCTTACGCCCGGCAGACAGAGATAAGCAGCAAATTCGTTCTTTTGTTAACAAACATCTGTCAGCTTCCAGTATATCGTCTCTGCGCTGCGTAACATAATTTCTACCTGAAATTAGATTATGTAACCAGCGGTAACCGGACGCCAGAGCGTACCGGGAACGGCATGTAACAGGGAAAAATAGAAGCAAAGCACCGCCCGGTCAAATGAAAATAAGAGAGAAAGGCACCTGCTTTTATATTCAGGTTAAGCCTTACACCCTGCCAATTTTAGTATTGCGCCTGTTGATATGATAGGTAATACTGCCGGGCGCCGTTATGCGGTGTGACAATGTATAATAAAAATCGTTTTCATTTAGAAAATTACCGTCTGGAAAAAACGGGCGCCAATTTAAAATTCTGCCAGTCTTAGTAACGTCTTACTCGTCAGCCCCTCAGGATTAATTTATCAGAAAAATTAAGGCCTGGTGACGCAAAGATGACGGAAGAAACAGCGACGATGACGGTTGCCCGGTTTAAGAATAAGTGGCCGGAAAAATGCGGGGTTTAATATACCAAATGATTGATAAATATAATTTTTTATCTTTGTTCCGTTTTTGGAGATATCGCAAGAAAGGCTATTTAGATATATATCAAGAGCATCAGCAGGTTTCAACGCAAATTATCACCATGCTGGGCAGAATTAATGACAGGACGAAAGCCCATCGCGAAAAGGCAGGGATAACGCACAGCGAACAAAAAAGGGTCCTTGAGGACGATGCGGTGAAGGTGGCATTACGGGCTGCGCAGAAGCTGCGTAAATGAAATTGAAAATCGTTACGGTTTTTGCCGACGGCCTTAATTCAGCCTGCTTCTGACTATTTAAGTTAGTGGACATTGGCCTTCCTGCTGCATCCAGGACATAAATAACCGACTGTCCATTGGACGGGCATAATAGTAACCCTGAATAAACATCACCCCACGCGCTTTCAGGTAGTGGAGTTGGGTGGCGTTTTCTACGCCCTCGGCCACAATTTTTAGTCCCAGCTTGTGGCTTAACGTGATGATCGCATCCAGCACCGGCGCTTCGCCCTTTGTTGACTCGATAGCGTTGACGAAGCCGCGGTCAATCTTCAGGTAATCCAGCGGAAAGGTTTGCAGATAAGAGAGCGAGCAGTGGCCGGTGCCAAAGTCATCAATGGCGATATGAATCCCTTCACTGCGCAGTAACTGCAGCTTTTGCACTACGTCTTCTCCGTCAGAAAGCAGGCTGCGTTCGGTCAGCTCCAGCGTGATATCCGGCCGGTGTACCGCCATACCCCGGGCAAAATAGCGCATATCCTCAACAAAATCATCATGCTGTACATGGGCGGCCGCCACGTTGATCGCCAGACGAAAATCTGGCGGCAGGGTCCACTGTTTTGCGTCTTCCAGCACCAGTTCGATCAAATGGCGAGTCAGCGGGATGATCATCTCCTCCGCTTCTGCAGCGCTGATAAACATATCCGGCCTGACCCAGTGACCGTCAGGCCGCTGCCAGCGCATCAGCACTTCAGCCCCGCTGACTTTGCCGCCAGAGATATGGTAAATCGGCTGGTAATTAACGGAAAACTCCCGATGGAGCATCGCTCGCCGCAGCTGGTCACGCGGCGAAAGTTTACGTTTCAGCCAGTTATTGGTCACGGTCATTAGCAGCAGTGAAAAAATCAACGCCATGGGCACAAAGGTAAACAGGCCCTGGCGCCAGGTAAAGGCAATATCGCTGGCGGGCGAAGTCACTTCGACCTCAATAGGGTAGCGGCGGGAATGTTCGCTTAGCGTTATCGCCTGCAGAAGACCCGACGGCGGCCTGTCAGCCGCGCCACCGCGCAGAGCAAAGCCACCGCCAAACTGCAGCTGAATATTGTTATCCTGGCTTTTGCCGACTGCGTTCATGACATCCAGCAGATATTGGCCGTCAATGACCACAAAAGTGCTGAAATGCGCGGGAGTGTCCTGCATAAAAATCACGGCCGGGCGGTCTTTTACCGCCCATGTTTTGCTTAACGACAGCATCCACTGTGCTTCGCGCCCGGCCGGGGGCTGGCGCTGAATAACGGTGGCGATATCATTACGCTGGCCGCCGAAAGCGGAAGAGCAGGTTACCCGACTATCGTGCATAACGCCTATGGAGCGGAAGTAGGGGGACAAGGCCGCGTGTTTTTGCAGCTTGTCATTGATTTGCCCGCAGGGCTGCTCCGGAACGCCCTGAAGTTCGCCGATGGTATCCCAGGCTCTGTCACTGATTGCTTCAGCATGGGCCAGCAGCATTCTCGCCGTCGCCGCCTGCTGCCGCTTAACTACCTGTCTGGCATCAATAAAAGTAAACAACAGACAAAGGAGCAGCGGCACCACGCCTGCAATAGCCAGCAGCATGCCTCTTTTTTCACTGCTTCTTTTCGGCTGATCCATTCATATCCCCTGTGAGTGGCTTCCCTGCACCCCTAAAAAGGTAAAGGTAGCATGACACCGAAAAAAAATTCAGGCGCACCCTCGCGTAGCGAATTTTAAATAATTAAGAGTTTGATCATCGCTTCCGCTATACGTTTCTTACAGGGGCGCATGCACCGGTGCGGCCCCGGACACCCATCACGCTGTATTCAGGGCGATTTTTTTGAAAATCGCCCTGTTTTATACCGCGCCACTTCGCGTCTGTATCATGGACGTGGAGTGGCGCGGTGCCAGCATATCGCCGCGCGGCTAAACCGCGCGTATTTGCACTCGCTTTTCACGATGAGTTTCACCCGGGAGGTCGCCCGGCTTGAGGAATGGCTGCGAAAAAATCCTTATAGAAATCACGTCACACATCCGGATAAAAGCCGAGCCACACGGGGCCGCTGCCAGCTATTTTTGCAATTTGGGTTTTGCTGTTCTGGGCGGCCTGCCGTTACCCAGCAGAATCGCCAGTTTGCTGCCGCCCGGCGTGGTTTCCATCAGGATTTTGCACACGCTGGTAAGCGGTACGGAAAGCAGCATGCCTACCGGCCCCAGCAGCCAGCCCCAAAAAATTAGCGATAGAAACACCACCAGACTGGACAGCCCCAGCCCTTTCCCCATGACGCGCGGCTCCAGCATATTGCCAAACACCATATGGACTGCGCTGAAGAGTGCCGCGACCAGCGCCGCTTCATAAACGCCGTTTAGCAGCAGTGCCTGAAGCGTAGGCGGGATACCGGCAATAATCGGCCCGATATTAGGGATGTAGTTTAAAATGAACGCTATCACGC
>NZ_DALZCD010000137.1:0-11129 GCF_031978025.1 Erwinia sp. | reverse complement strand
GGTCGATTTTTCTCTTCTTCCCCGTTTTCAGGCTGGTTTTATCCGGCCTGACATTTGTTAACGCCGCTGAGCCGCATACGGCCTTTTCTGGCATGACCTCTTCCGGAACGCTTATCCCTTTTACTGCCCTAACATCATAACGCCCTCAGGATCCCCATATAGTTACAACATACCTTAAATGCAGTTTAGCCTCTGCTTTGGCTATGGAGTAGGGTGGTTTATCTCAAGATACAGCAGCGGGTCAACTACCCATACATCAGCCGCTTTCACCGTTCGACAAAAGGAAAACCTATGAGTCATCAACCCCGGATACTTGCCGTTGCGGGCAGCCTGCGTGGCGCTTCGGTTAACCACCTCTTTCTACGAACCCTGCGGCTCATCAAACCGGCAAATATAGATTTTAAGATCTACTCAGAGCTGGGCAGTCTGCCGCTGTTTAATGCGGACAATGATGAGCACGCCGGGGAAGAGGTGGGGCGCTGGCGTAAGGAAATTGCCGATGCCGATATGCTCTTACTGGTCAGCCCTGAGTATGCGCACGGTGTTTCAGGAGTGATGAAAAATGCGCTGGACTGGATTGTTGGCAGCGGAGAGTTGATGGAAAAGAGACTGGCCTTTCCGAATCTTTCGGTGCGCGCAACCCTTGCGCAGGCGCAGCTGACGGAAATGCTCCATATCCTCGGTTGTCGGTTACTTGAAGATTGCAGTCCCCAGGCGACGCCCGAACGTCCGCTAATGCTGCCCGCGATGGATGAACAGTCGCTACTTGCTGATAAACGCACCGGGCCAGAACTAAAAAAACTCTGGCTGCATCTTGAGCATGCTCTGCTGGCAGAGCCAGAAAATCAGCCAGGCCATCGCGCCGGAGGGGATCTCTGGGGGTAACAAAAAGACATCGGGCATCCTGTCCTTCGGCGCTTTGCAAAGCGCCAAAGGAAGGGAGGTAAACCCTCAGCGTTTCTGGCTGGCTGGCAAGATGGCCACAGATTCTAAAAGGGAATAAAACGTCTTTTACAGCGATTTCTGTCACAAACTTGATAAAAAGGAGACTGTCGTATAGAGTAAATTCCCGTAAAGAAACGTTTTTAAGCGCCGTAATTTTAATTTTCGCTGCTTTATAGCTTTCATTCCCTTCTCTCTCCATAAGCTCCAACGGCAACGAAAGCTATGATGCTGCCAGTCATTCTCACTAAGGGGACTGCATGAGCACGCACTCAGAAAACAGACATAAAAAGCACTTTTGGCAGAAAAAACAGAAAGAGAAAGAACTGACTGTCGAAGACATTACCATTGTGGACAACGACATGCTAAAGCGTGCCGTGGGCGCAGCCGCGCTCGGTAACGCCATGGAATGGTTCGACTTTGGCGTTTACAGCTATCTGGCTGTCACCATCGGTAAGGTTTTCTTTCCGGGGGGAAGCTCGGCGGCACAGCTGCTCGCGGCCTTCGGCGCCTTTGCTGCTGCCTTCGTGGTGCGTCCTATCGGCGGGCTGGTATTCGGGCCGTTGGGGGACAGAGTGGGGCGGCAGAAAGTCCTGGCCATTACCATGATCATGATGGCTATCGGTACCTTCTGTATCGGTTTGATCCCAAGCTATGACAGCATCGGTATTCTTGCCCCGATCCTGCTGCTGGTGGCCCGCCTGGTGCAGGGCTTCTCTACCGGCGGCGAATACGGCGGCGCGGCAACTTTTATTGCCGAATACTCTACCGATAACCGCCGCGGATTTATGGGCAGCTTCCTGGAATTCGGCACGTTAGGCGGCTATTTGCTCGGCGCGGGCCTGGTAACAGGGCTGACGGCGGCGATGCCAGAGGCAACGCTGCTGAACTGGGGCTGGCGTATTCCGTTCTTTATCGCTGCGCCGCTGGGGCTGTTTGGCCTTTACGTTCGCCTGAAGCTGGAAGAAACGCCGGCGTTTCAAAAGCACATGGAAAAACAGGATGCGCTGGAGCACAGCAAACCGCGCCTGACGCTGCTGCAAATGCTGAGCAAATATCGCGCCCAGATGCTGAAATGTATCGGCCTGGTGCTGCTGTTTAACGTCTCCAACTATATGTTGACCTCTTATATGCCAAGCTACCTGACCGGTATCCTCGGTCTGAGCGAGATGAGCAGCCTGTTGCTGATCCTGGTAGTGATGTTTGTGATGATGCCGCTGACGTTGTTCTCTGGCCATTGGAACGATCGCCTGGGCCGTCGTCCGGTTATCCTGTGCGGCGCAATCGGCCTGATTGTCCTGGCGATCCCCAGCCTGATGTTGATTGGTTCCGGTAATATGTGGCTGGTGTTCGCCGGACTGATCATTCTGGGTGTGCTGCATACCTGCTTTAGCGGCTCAATGCCGGCCACGCTGCCCGCGCTGTTCGCTACGGATATTCGCTACAGTGCGCTGGCCATCGGTTTTAACCTGTCCGTTTCGCTGTTTGGCGGCACCACGCCGCTGATCACCACCTGGCTGGTTTCAACAACGCATAACCTGATGATGCCTGCTTACTATCTGATGGGGGCTGGCGCAATCGGCGTGATCACCGTCTTCACTATGCGTGAAACGGCTCGTAAACCGCTAACCGGTTCCGCCCCTGCCGTCGGCAGTGAAGCGGAGGCGCACTCGCTGATAAAAAAATTGCGTCTGCGTCAGCAAAAGAAAGATGCGGCTTCGTCTGTAAAATAATATTTCATAGCATGGTCAGATGATGACATGAAATAACAAGTCATGTGAAAAGGCGGCATTTTTAATGCCGCCTTTTTATTTATAAGCGGGAAAGTGAGAAGGGCGTTAAATCAAATTTTGAAGGTTTTCCTTGAGCAAATTGCGCCGCAATCTCGCCCAATACCGTGGCAAATTTAAATCCGTGTCCACTTAGCCCGCTAATAATCAACCGGTCCGCTCCCAGCGTATCGATAATAAAATCCTCGTCCGTTGTATTATCATAGGTGCAGGCTTCACCGCGCAGACAAACGCCCACACCAGGTAAAAATTGCCGTAAAAAGCCAAACAATTCGCTGCCGTCTTCCGCGACAGCGCCAAAAGGTTTACGTTGTTCGGGCGCGCTGATGGGTTGTCCACCGTTATGTTTACCAATTTTAATGGCGTTATTTTCAGCGGGAAAACCGTAAAAATGGGTGCCGTCCGGCATTTCAACGGTAAACGCGGGGAATTTATTGTTTTCACTGTAGCGGCCATCGGCCTGATGCCAGGCAAAGACCTTTCTGACCGGCGTAACGGGCAGGGCCGGCAAAAGCGTCTTGATCCACGTTCCGGCACTTAGCAGCAGTTTTTTGCTGTGAAACTCCCCTTCCGGCGTCTGCACCACCTGCAGGCCATCACGCTCTTCCAGACCGGTAACGGCGCAATTAAACAGCTGCGCACAGCCCGCTTCTTTGCACAACCGAATCAGGTGCCGAATAGCCAGTTCAGATTTCAGATAGCCGGAGCGCGGCTCGAAAATACCCGTATAGTTTTCAGGAACGGAGAGTTGCGGCCAGCGCCGCACGGCATCTTCACCGCTAAGGATCTCAACCGGCAGGCTGTATGTTTCAGCGCTCTGCCGCACGTTGCGGAGAAATTCGGAATGATTGGGCGCAAGATTAAGCACGCCGCTACGCTGCATAATGCGCTCGCCGCATTGCTGCTCCAGCTCATCCCACAGCTGCTGAGCCCGTAGCACCATGGGCACATAGCGGGCGCCTTCACCGTAAGCGTGGCGGATTAAACGCGATTCTCCATGATGGCTGCCTTCGCGATGGGGCGGATGCGCCCGATCGATCATCAGGACATTGAGCCCCGCCTGGGTGGCGTACCAGCCGGCGGCCGCACCGATCGAGCCGCTGCCCACCACAATTAAGTCATAAACCATCTGCACCTGACTCCTCTGTTAAACAGACGAGCAGGATAGCAAAATGCGGCAGTAATGAAAAAGGCACCCATTTGGGTGCCTTCAGGCTAACGCGGGTAAAATTAGTGCTTTTTGTAGTCGCGATCCTGATATTCAGTAGCTTCTATCTTTGCTATGCCAGCTTCGAGAATAGAAATAAATTGTCTGGCAACGTCGGTGGTCAGCCAGTAGGTCTGGCCCACTTCGGCTTCATCATCTGGCTGTTCATTTGATGTAAGCGAATGCAAACGGATCATCATGGCATCGTAGCTGTCTACGGTACTGATATCCCACCCAATGAGGGGATGTGTCTGGATAACCTCTTTGTTTCTGTCCATTATAACCCCCTTATTACTCGTGTTAACAATGACAACGAAGTGATTTATCGAGGTTCAATGCGGCTTTTTTCATAGAGCAAGACAATTATAACAGAAATCCGATTGCTCGCAGAATGAAATCTTAATCTAAGCCGATTGCCTTTAATTGTTACGGGATTGCGTACGCAGAAACTAAAAGCAGGTGCTCCCGATATAATAAATATCGGCAGCGGAATAACAATACTTGAGTAAATATTATTCACCCGGCTCGTTTAGCTAACTCATCGGCCAGCACGGCAAAATGCTGCCGCTTATTTTCATCGTAATCAGACCGGGTCGCTTCCAGACGAAGCTTATCGACCAGGCGCAGCGCAGCCTGTTCATCCAGGCACAAGGAGAGCGACGAGAAGGCCACTTCAAGCACGCTCAGACGGCGCTGTTGATCGGCGATCAGCGCCAGCAGCTCGCCAAACGTCATCGCTTCTTCAGGATTTTCAACATTCATGGCAGACCTCTTAGCCAGCGGCAACAACGCACAGGGAGTCATTCTACTATAGCCAGATTCTGTCGGGTGCAAAGAGGGAAGAAAAGAAAAAAGCCGGACGGCGAAGCCCGGCAAAGAACGGAAAGACCACGGGATGTCGATCAGTCGGTAATAAACCAGTCGTCGGCGCTTTCCCAGGTTTCCTGCAGGATATCGGTAATCTGGTCTTTCGCCTCTTTACCGCCGCCCATCACCGTCAGATTATTGGCTGCGGCGTAGCGTACTGAAACGCTATGGGCGGATTCAGGAAATTGTTTATCGATTCGCTTGCCCAGCTCGGCGCTTAGCGCATCGATGGCACCCGCGGGCAGCGTGGTGGTTCTTGCTACAGTGACTTCAATACGCATAAAAGCCTCCGATGAATTTACTGTGAATATATACAGTAATATTTGCGGAAGCAATCATTTTGTCTGAATTAAAGTTCAACGCGCCAGTTCAGCGTTTCGCCAGCCAGGAAAGGCACCAGCGTGTCTTCACCCAACGCGATGCTCTCCGGCACGGTCCAGGGCTGGCGCACCAGCTTCACGGTGCCTTCGTTTAACGGCAGTCCGTAAAAGCGCGGGCCGTTTTCGGCACAAAATGCAGCGAAATGCGCCAGCGCGCCCAGCTCTTCAAAAACCGTAGCGTAAGCGGGTAGGGACGAGGGCGCATTAAAAACGCCTGCACAGCCGCAGCTGGCTTCTTTACGATGACGCAGGTGTGGCGCAGTGTCAGTACCTAAAAAGAACCGTTCATGGCCGCTGGCGACCACTTTCCGCAGCGCGTCCTGATGCACGTTGCGTTTCAAAATGGGCAGGCAATAAAGGTGCGGTCTTACGCCGCCGACCAGCATATGGTTGCGGTTAAACATCAGGTGCTGCGGGGTAATGGTGGCACCCAGCAGAGAGTTGCCTTCCAGCACGTAGTCGGCCGCTTCTTTGGTCGTAATATGCTCAAACACCACTTTCAGCGCAGGATAACGCTTGCGCAGCGGCTCCATTACCGTTTCGATAAAACGCGCTTCACGATCGAAAATATCAACGTGTGCCTCGGTCACTTCGCCGTGGATCAGCAGCGGCATCCCAATGTTCTGCATACGTTCCAGCACGGAGGCAATCGCATCAATATTGGTTACGCCGTGGCTGGAGTTAGTCGTGGCGTGGGCAGGGTAGAGCTTGGCGGCGGTAAACACGCCTTCATTAAAGCCTTTCTCGACCTCGTCTGCGTCCAGTGAATCGGTCAGATAGCAGGTCATCAGCGGCGTAAATCGGTGCCCTTCCGGTACGGCGGCCAGAATGCGATCGCGATAGGCGATAGCCGCCGCTACGCTGGTGACTGGCGGCACCAGATTAGGCATCACGATGGCCCGGCCGTTAACCTCACTGGTAAAGGGCAGCACGGTTTTCAGCATCTCATCGTCTCGTAGATGGATATGCCAGTCGTCAGGGCGGCGGATAATAAGTTGCTGAGGGTGTGCAGTCATAGACAGGCTCCGGCAGAAGTGAAATCGTATGGCGCGATTTGGCCGGGTATCAAGGATAAAGGGAAAGCCAAACGTTTGCACCTGCTTTATGCAGGCAGCGGAAAAAGAGAACAGGGTTTCCCGGTACGTCCGGAAAACCCTGAGGCTTTAGTCCGTAAACGGAATAATCAGCTCGCCGGGCTTCACTTCCAGACCGGTAGCGAAGCGCTTCGCCAGCGACTCCGCTTTGCTGCGATCGGCGCTGAGCACCCAGGCCGGTTTCTGATTGAAATAATCTTTCAGTGACTGGTTCAGATAGGGCGTCAGCGTGTTCAGAACGCCCTGCATTTTCGCAGGCTGCGCCTGTACGTCGGTCAGCTGCATATCTTTCAGGAAAATCGCGCCCTTTTCCTTGTCGAAAACAGGCTGCGCTTTCATGGTCAACAGCATCTCCGCATGCTGTGGCCCAAACAGCGAGCTGATATCGACGGTGGCTTTACCGGTCAGGGTGACTTTATCCGCCTCTTCACGCCCGATTTTGCTGCTGAGATCGGTCAGGACAATATGGGCATCAACCAGCCCGGCCATGCCAATCTGTTTTTCAAAATTATTGTGCTTTTGCAGCGCCTGGTTCACTTCCTGCTCGCTAACGGAATAGTGGGTCAGCTTGTTGCAGCCCGCCAGGCTTAGCGTCAACATCAGGGCCATCGCGCCCCGTATAAGATTGTTCATAGTGCTCCTCGTAACGTTATGACGTCAGTTACCCCTTCTGACGCGAGGCGTTAGCTTGCCCGACAAATGACGAAGAGTCACCAGGCTGGGGGAGGTAAGGGCGGGAAAAAGTTGTGACGAAATAAGGCGGGGCCGCGAACACGGCCCCGTGAAATCAGGCAGCGACGGAAGAGAGCAGATTGATCTGCGTCTGTTTCGCCATGTTATCGCGATAGTCGGCTACGCGGCTGGGATACTCAACGCCCGCCACCAGGGTCAGAGAGCGCAGCACCGGGAAAAGCTGGATATCGTCCAGTGACAGTTCACCATTCACCGCGTTGGGTTTGACAATCAGCTTATCGAGCTGGCGCAGATCGTCATTGATCTTTTTGATAAAGCCGGCGGAATGCTGTTTCAGCTCGTCGAAGCTGCCGACGCTGGCCTCTTTTTTCCCGGTAAAATAGCGGCGCGCTTCCGGCGTGGCGAATTCGGCAAAGGGCGCCGTAGCGATGCGCGGCAGCAGCAGTTTGTTCAGGTAGCTGTTGACGTGGCGTAGCCAGTCGCTGATGGCCGGGTTAGTGCGGCCGGTCAGCAGCGGTTCGCCGTCACTTTTATCCACAAAGGCAACAATATCCAGGCTCTCCGGCATACAGCTGCCGTCCTCCTTCATCAGGATCGGCGCCATTTTTTGCCCGATCAGCTTCTTCGGCGTTTCCTCATCGTCATTTAGCATCACCACCAGCTCGACCGGCAGATTTTTCAGGCCAAAGATCATGCGCGCTTTTACGCAGAACGGACAATGTTCGTAAATAAACAGTTTCAAAAGTGCCTCCTTACAATGCTGAAGTTAACGGCAAATACCGTTAATCTTCTTAATGTATGCAGGGAGTATGGAAGAGAACGGCTGACAGGGCAAACCACCGCGGTTGTCCGTTTACTGCTCTCGCCTTGTCAGGTTCAGGGAAAGGGGTGTTTCAGTTCTTAACCGATATTTCCGAAAGATGGCAGCAGGCCACCGCTAAAAAACGCCGCGCTTACTCGGGCAAAGTCATCACTTTTGCTGTAGATAAAATAGCTTCACTAAATGCCCTCCGGCAAAGTCAGGGCTGTTGCCGCGCAACATACGACGCTCCTGTCATGCTTCAGCTTGCCAAACGAATATTGCTTTCTGTCCGCCCCTTCGGCAGGGAAAAGCACAACCCGCGGGCAGTGCTTAACTGCGCCATATTATCTGGAATCGCGTAGTGGCTCCATGCGCTCCGTGAGTCCGCGGCAGGTATTGAAAAGGGATAATCATTTATCCCTGATTTTTTCATGGGTAAAATTCAACCATGCTTACTTTTCCTGGCGTGAAGGCAAGTTATTCAGTCTCTCTTTTAGCTGGTTGATGAACTGCTCATCAAAGTTGGCGCCATAGCGCCGATTTTGCGGCGCAGAATCCGCTGCCGAAGAGGACGAGGAGGAACCTGATTCAAGCTGCTGCTGAAGCTCGCTTTGCAGGTCCTGGCTGAACAATTGGGCATAGCGCCGTGATGAAGCGTCAGGCTGCGTGACATCAGGTGAATCTGGCAGACCTGCTGCGGACCCGGGACGGCTGGTCTGTGCACTTTGCGGCAGGGGCTCGGCGGGTGAAGAGGGCGACGACGACCCCGCCTCAAGCTGCTGCCGGAGCGCATTTTGTATGTCCTGATTGATAAAACGTGCATGGCGACGCGGCAAAGCGGTGGGTTGCGTGCTGCCAGCTGAATCTGGCAGACCTGTTGCGGAGCCGGGACGACTGGTTTGTGTAGAAAGCGCCGTGTCGGCGTGCTCCGGCTCCGCCGTGTTTTCCCGAAGGGGTAACCAGTGTTCCTCATAAAAATCGGCAAACTCATGCTTGCTGAATTGATACTGCTGACCGGCAGGCACATCGACGATTGCAGCAGGTTCCACCGGCGCGGGTCGCAGAGCCGGCCTGCTTTTTTCTTCCAGACCAAACGCCTGCTGAAAATAAGTCGTGACCGCCTCTTTTGCTTTGGCGCTGACCTGGGTGGTTTTAGCGGTTATCCTGGCACTGGCCACGCTGGCATGAGCGGCCGGTAACGCGGTGAATCGGCTGTTGTAACGGCCTTCCTTGATCTGGGTATCGGCCAGCTTGCTGGCCATTTTTCGCTGCATGGTTTGGTTGTCAAACCGCTTTATATCTTTATCGAGCGCTTTTTTTGCTTCTGCAATCTCACGGTCTGAGAGAGGTTTTTCTGGTGATAAAGCAGGGGGCGTATCGGCGACAGCTCCCTCAGCATCGGCATGCGCGCCAGCATTTGCATGACTTTCCACGCCAGCGCTTTCAGCCCGGGAATCCGCTTCTTCAGCTGAAGGCTGATGAGGCTTCACCTCGGGCAGATCGCGCGCGCGATCCAGAACGACCATCTCAATCTTGCCTGCTTCAGCTTCAAAAAAGCGTTCTTCACGAAAAGCTAACGCTTCCAGCTCAAGCCTGTCGTTATGCGAGGTAAAGTTCGCCAGCAGCATGCCCTTACACCCATTCAGGTTCATGGTGACACCAAACTGGGTCACGGGCTTCTCCCTGCCCGGGTTCGCCAGAAAGCGATCGTGTTCCAGCGCGGTCGATGCCGCGTTTGCCATGGCTTTCTCCGTCAGAGAACCATGATGTTTAAACCGCGAAAGATAGTCTTCGCTGCGAGGCGTAAGCTGATTTTTCAGGTTGCTCATTGACGGCGCGTCGGAGCCTGCCGTGTTGGAAACAGTCATTTTACCTGTAGAGGGGCCTGTCGATTGCTCCACTGGCGTGGTAGAGGGCGGACGATTATTGATGTGCATCAGCATACCTTTTAAAAGACAGAACAGGCTCTGTTAGTGAGAGAAAAGGCGGCGTGGTTCCTCCTTCACCGCCGCGTTTCCTCCGGGCGCTTTTTTATCTGCTTTTTAACCAACTGGATCTTCACCCTGGCGAAAAATTCCTGACATTATTTTACCCGACTGCAATCAGGCGGTTATAGTGAAGAGATGGGCGTACGACAGCCTGCCGTCGAGGCAACGCGGTACTTTTATTGATGACTGGCTGAATCCAGGAGAAAAGATGTTTGGCTACCGTTCCGCAGCCCCTAAAGTGCGTCTGACCACCGACAGGCTGGTCGTGCGCCTCGTTCATGAGAGAGACGCCTGGCGTCTGGCGGACTACTATGCGGAAAACCGGGCATTTCTGAAGCCCTGGGAACCGATTCGCGATGAAAGCCACTGCTATCCTTCCGGCTGGCAGGCCCGGCTGGGGCTTATCACCGATATGCACAAGCAGGGCAGCGCCTACTATTTTGCGGTGATGGATCCCGACGAAAACGAAGTCCGTGGCGTAGCGAATTTCAGTAATGTGGTACGTGGCTCGTTTCACGCCTGCTATCTGGGCTATTCGCTGGGGCAAAAATGGCAGGGACAGGGCATGATGTTTGAGGCGCTCCAGTCGGCCATTCGTTATATGCAGCGCCAGCAGCATATGCACAGAATTATGGCTAACTATATGCCGCATAATCAGCGCAGCGGCGACCTGTTGGCCCGGCTCGGCTTTGAAAAAGAGGGCTATGCCAAAGATTATCTGTTGATAGATGGACGCTGGCAGGATCACGTATTAACCGCGTTGACCGCCAGAGAATGGACACCCGAACGACGTGGACCCCTTTAATGAAAACTCTTCTTTCGCCCGTTGAGGCACGCATCATTGGCTGCCTGCTGGAAAAGCAGGTAACAACGCCCGATCAGTACCCTATGTCGCTGAACGGCGTGGTCACCGCCTGTAATCAAAAATCTAACCGCGAGCCTGTGATGACGCTGGGGGAAACCGGCGTACAGGATGCGCTGGATTTGCTGACGAAAAAACATTTAATAACCTCGTTTAGCGGATCCGGGCAAAGAGTAGTGAAGTATGAGCACCGCTTCTGCAACAGCGAATTCGGCCAGCTCAGATTTTCTGCCGCAGAACTGGCGCTGGTGACCACGCTGCTGCTGCGCGGCCCGCAAACGCCGGGTGAACTGCGCACGCGCAGCACCCGACTGCACGAGTTCACCGATATGGCAGAGCTTGAGCAGACGCTGGAAAACCTTGCTGCACGTGAAGATGGCCCGTTTGTCGTGCGGCTGGCGCGCGAGCCGGGCAAGCGCGAAAGCCGCTATATGCATCTGTTTAGTGGCGAGGTAGACGAGGCGGCGTTGCCCGCTTCTTCAGGCGCGTCTGAAAGCGGCGATC
>NZ_DALZCD010000136.1:0-11299 GCF_031978025.1 Erwinia sp. | reverse complement strand
CACGCCGTCGACAATGCAGCCCAGCGCCAGTCCATGCGATTCACCAAAGGTGGTGACGCGGAAAACCTGTCCAATCGTATTACCAGCCATTAAGTCCTCTGAACTCTTCAGGAGGCCATCCCGTTTGCCGCGTCAGTGCCGACCAGCGCGCGAAATCCGTGTAAAGGCTACGGTTTCGGCGCGCAGGACGGAACAAAACCGCCTGCGCCAGGGATGCCTGTGATATTTTTAATCTTTATAGATGCCGAAATGCGCCTGCGCATCGACAATTTGCTGGCGGGTCAGCATAAATACGCCGTCACCACCGTTGGCAAATTCCAGCCAGGTGAACGGCACGTCAGGGTACTGTTCGATCATATGTACCATGCTGTTACCCACTTCGCAGACCAGCACGCCCTCTTCGCTCAGATAGTCCGGCGCACAGGCCAAAATGCGACGCGCCAGCTTCAGGCCGTCGCGACCCGCGGCCAGACCCAGTGCTGGCTCGTGCTGATATTCTTCCGGCAGATCGCCCATATCCTCTTCATCCACGTAAGGCGGATTAGTGACGATCAGGTCGTAAGGCGTCTTTGGCAAATCGCGGAACAGATCGGAACGGATCGGCGTGACATTATGGTCCATACCGTGCGCGGCGATGTTCTGCTCGGCCACGGCTATGGCGTCCATAGAGATGTCTACGGCATCCACTTCTGCTTCGGGGAAGGCGTAAGCGCAGGCAATAGCGATGCAGCCGCTGCCGGTGCACATATCCAGAATATGGCCAGGCTCGTGTGCAATAATCCCCGCAAAGCGGTCGTTAATCAGTTCACCTACCGGCGAGCGCGGCACCAGCACGCGCTCATCCACGTAAAATTCGTGGCCGCAGAACCAGGCTTTATTAGTCATATAGGCGACGGGGAGGCGCTCGTTGATGCGCCGAATAACGCGTTCGACGATGCGGTGACGCTCACTGGAAGTCAGGCGCGCGGTCCGCATATCTTCCGGAATATCCAGCGGCAGATAGAGCGTAGGCAGCACCAGCTGGACGGCTTCGTCCCAGGGATTATCGGTGCCGTGGCCGTACCAGATATCCGCGGCCGCAAACCGACTAACCGTCCAGCGCAGCATATCCTGGATGGTATGCAGCTCACTGACTGCCTCATCAACGAAAATTTTGTCCAAAGTGCCCTCCACAGGCCAAACTCAACTCGGCAGCTAGTTTGCCATGAAGCTGACGAGAATCCAGCGCGCAGGCGTGAAAAAACTGACATTTGTTTATTTGCGGGGAGTAGACAGGGTAAACTGATGGGATTGTTGTTAAAAATCTTGCCGCCGCGTGCCGCCTGAGGATCAGATGAGTAAAAAACAGCCCCTGAGCGCCGAAGATGAAGCGTTGTTCCGTGGACTAATGACCGGCACGCGCAGGCTGGCTCAGGACACGATTGTCCACAAACCGCTGCGGAAAAAACTGTCTCAGGTGCCGCAAAAGCGCCTGCTGTCGGAACAGATAGATAATAGCCACTATTTTTCCGACGAGTTTCAACCTCTGTTATCCGCTGAAGGGCCGGTGCGCTATGTCAGAAGCGATGTCAGTCATTACGAGCTGAAAAAGCTCAGGCGAGGCGACTATACGCCGGAAATTTTTCTGGATTTGCACGGGTTAACGCAGAAACAGGCAAAAGAGGAGTTGGGCGCGTTGATTGCTGCCTGCCGTCGCGAGCATATCTTTTGCGCCAGCGTGATGCATGGTCACGGCAAGCACGTGCTCAAACAGCAAACGCCCCTGTGGCTGGCGCAGCATCCCATGGTGATGGCTTTTCATCAGGCTCCCAGGCTCTTTGGCGGCGATGCCGCTTTGCTGGTGCTGATTGAAGTAGAAGAGTGGCAGCCGCCGGAACTGCCTTAATCAGGCCGCACGCTATCGGACCGGGGCTGGCCGCGTGACGGGAAAAGCGCGACGCTTGCTCTGGAGCAGGCCGGCTTTACCGGCCCGGCAAAATCACATCGCTTTAGCCAGCCTTCGTGGGCTGACCTGCCATTCCAGCTTGCCACAGCTCCCCTCATCGCTCAGCGTGACGCTGGCGATGGCCGAGGTAGCAAACATCGGCGGCGTTTCCTGCGGGCAGAGCTCGGACACCAGGTAACCCACTAAAGGCAGATGGGAAATCACCAGCACCGCTTTAACGCCTTCTTTTGCCAGTGCCTGAAGATAACAGGCCACCAGCGCGGGATCGCCACCCGGCGTCAGCTCCGGCAGCACTTCCTGCTCCGCAGGCAGGATCAGCGCCTCACGCACCGTAGAGAGTGTTTGTTCGGCTCGCAAATACGGACTGACCAGAACCCGATCGATATCCACTTTCTGACCATTGAGCCAGCCTGCCATCTGCCGCGACTCGTCGCAGCCGCAGTGGGTCAAAGGCCTTACCGCATCACTGGCTGCATCCAATGCCGCATCGCCGTGACGCATAATGAAAACTTGCATATTGCACCGCTGTTATTAAACATAAACGCCGGAAAATCAGGTTTTCCGACTCTTCACTCTGTGAATGAACGCTGTGTTGTACCTTAATGCCAGAAGGCAAGTCAACCGATTGTTTACTAAATAACCGACGGTTGACAAGCCGTTGGCAGCCTGGTTTCATAGCGCCCGATCTAACCCGTTGAAACGTGCTGGTTATTCGTCTTACCTGTAGTTTTGTAAAAGGTTTCTCCCGTTTGCGCCATTTTTTGCAGCCGTTCGCAGGGCGCAAAACGCGGGCCGCAGGTCCGGGAAAGTTGCTCCAGTTGCGCCACTATTTGTCCCGCCCCCAGCGCATCCATATAGCGAAACGGCCCGCCTGAAAAGGGCGGAAAACCAATACCGAAAACCGCACCAATATCGCCATCACGCGCGCAACGAATGACCCCTTCGTCAAAGGCTCTTGCTGCCTCATTCAGCAACATCAGCACGCAGCGCCGCGCAATCAGGTCTTTGTCCAGATGCGCTTTGGGGTGAACGTTCAATAATTTATAAATTGTCGGGTCCGGTTGCTTCTTGCCGCCCGTTTTTTTGCCATAGCGATAGAATCCCCGACCATTTTTGCGACCCTTACGGTTGTCATTCAGGATAGCCTCCAGCGAAGGCGGCGCCTGAAAGCGCTCGCCCCAGGCCTCGGCCAGTACCGGCAGAATATGGGCGCCCGTATCAATGCCCACCTCATCCAATAGCTGAACAGGCCCGACAGGAAAGCCGAAGTCCATCAGCGCTTCATCAATATTTTCGATCGGCTCGCCCTCCAGCAGGCAACGCAGTGCCTCGTTAATGCAGGGCGTCAGAATACGGTTAACGTAAAAACCGGCGCTGTCCGCTACCACTATTGGCGTTTTCCCCTGTAATTTCGCCAGCCTGACCGTGGTGGCAATGGTTTGTTCGCTGGTCAGCGCATGGGGGATAACTTCTACCAGCGGCATCTTGTCGACCGGGCTGAAATAATGCAGCCCAATAATATTTTCCGGGCGACGGGCGTGCGCGGCGATATCGCTAATCGGCAGCGAAGAAGTGTTAGAAGCGAAAACAGTAGCGGGTGACGCATTGGCTTCCACCTCTGCCACCATCTTCTGCTTCAGGAAAAGATCTTCAAATACGGCCTCAATAACCATGTCGCGATGCCTGAATCCCTGATAATCCACTCCCCCACTCATCAGGGCCATTTGCTGCTGGCGTTGAGCGGGCGTCATCTGGCGACGGGCAATCTTTTTCTCCATCAGATCCCAGCTGTATTTCAGGGCATGGTTGACCCCTTCCGGCCGGACATCTTTAATGCGTACCGGCAGGTTTCCCCGGCAGGCAGTAACGTAAGCTATCCCGCCGCCCATCAGCCCGCCGCCCAGCACGGCAACCGATTTCAGATCGCCGGGAGCCGCCTGCGCCCCACTCTCTTTCTTTATTTCGGTGGTGGCAAAGAACAGGCTTCGCAGCGCGATGGATTCCGGCGACATCGCCAGCTCGCCGAAAGCTTTGGCCTCCGCGGCATAACCCGCGCTGCGGCCCTGCTGTAAGCCGGTGCGCACCACCGAGAGGATCTTGCGTGTGGCAGGATAATTGCCGCGCGTTTTCGCCTCCGCACGCCTTGTCGCCATCTTAAAGAGCAAGGCGCGTCCCACGGGCGCGTTAAGTAATCGTTCGCTCACTGGCAGTACCCGACGCGGTTGACGTCCTCTGCATACCATCTCTACCGCCGTTTCCAGCAGAATAGTGTGCGGCACGGCCTCTTCTACCAGACCCAGTTTCAAAGCCTGCTTAGCGCGCAGCGTCTTGCCGGTCAGTATCAAATCCAGTGCATGTGAAGCGCCAATCAGTCTGGGTAATCGCTGGGTGCCGCCCGAACCGGGCAGCAGACCCAGCTGGACTTCCGGCAGGCCCAGCCGCGTTTTTTCATCCAGCGAGCAGACCCGCTGATGACAGGCCAGTGCCAGCTCCAGCCCGCCGCCCAGGCAGGCGCCATGAATGGCGGCCACCACCGGAAAAGGCAGTGCCGCTATCTCTGCCATCACTTTTTGTCCCTGCCGCGCCAGCGCTGCCGCCTCTTCCGCCGATCGGCAGGCGGCAATCATGGTGATGTCCGCGCCGGCAATAAAGCTGTCGGGCTTGCCTGAGATAAAGATCAGCCCAACCAGCGCTGTCTGACGGCGAGCCTGAGCTATTGCCTCTCTGATCTGTCCGACAAATTCCGCTTTCAGCGTATTAAGCTTTTCGCCCGGCACGTCGAAAGTGATAAGCCCCACGTTGTCGTCACGCAGGCTGAACGTCAATGCGGATCCCGTCATTATTCCGCCTCCAGAACCATAGCCGCGCCAAGACCGCCAGCGGCACAAGCCGTCACCAACCCCAAACCACCGCCGCGACGCCGCAATTCGTGCAGCGTCTGGGTAATCATTCTTGCGCCGGTCGCAGCAAAAGGATGTCCATAGGCGATGGAACCGCCCAGCACGTTAAATTTGTCTTCGTCTACTTCCCCCAGCGCATGAGGTCGGTTCAGCACTTCACGAGCAAACCGCTCGTCCGCAAACATTTTCAGATTGGCCAGCGTCTGAGCGGCAAAAGCTTCGTGCATATCTATCAACTTTAAATCTTGCAGGGTGATGCCTGCTCTGTCGAGCGCCAGCGGCGAAGCCCAGGCCGGGCCGAGCAGCATATCGTTTTCGACACCAATAGCAGTGAATGCGTAGCTGCGCAGGTAGCCTAACGGCGTAATACCCAGCTCGCGGGCGCGCGCTTCCGTCATCAGCACTACGGCCGCCGCACCGTCGGTTAACGGCGTACTGTTGGCTGCGGTTACCGTGCCGTGTTTACGATCGAAAGCGGGACGCAGCCTGCCGTAATCTTTCAGGTTAGAGGAGAGGCGCACGTTGTTATCTTGCTGTAAGGGGTTACGCCAGGGCGGTACATAGGCCGTCATGACTTCCTGCGCCAGCTTGTGCTCTTCCCACGCTTTGGCAGCACGCAGATGTGAACGATGCGCCAACGCGTCCTGCTGCTCGCGCGTGATGCTATAACTCTTTGCCATTTGCTCGGCGGTATCGCCCATGCGCAATCCGGTAGAGTACTCCGCTACGGCAGGCGGCACGGGCAATAAATCCCGCGGACGCAGCTGGCTAAGCAACCGTAGTTTTTGCGGCAGGGAGCGGGTTTTACTGAGATCCAGCAGCACGCGGCCCAGCTGTTTGCTGACGCCGATGGGCAGTACTGAAGCGGAGTCGGCGCCGCCTGCGATGCCGGCCTGGATAGTACCTGCCAGCAGGCTTTCGGCCACGTTAGCGACCGCCTGGAAACTGGTGGCGCAGGCACGGCTCACGCTGTAGGCGTCGGTGTGTACGCTTAAACGGGTACCGAGGACGATTTCGCGCGCAATATTAGGCGCCTCGGGCATCTGAATAACCTGGCCAAAGACCAGCTGTTCTATCACTTCAGGCGGCATATCACTGCGTACCAGCAGTTCACTGACCACCATGCGGCCCAGCTCAATGGCCGGGATAGCCTGGAGCGCCGTGGCCTGGCGGGCAAAAGGGGTGCGTAAACCGTGAGTTATCGCTATACGTTGGCCCTGACGCGTCAGCAAAGGGAGCGCTTTCATTATTCACCTGTAAAAATCAACGGCATCACTGCCAAAAGAGGTCAGACCTGTTTATTGTTAACCAGATTTTTACATTTTGCATAATATGGAAAAGAAAAGTGCGAGGGAAGCCACGGATTCAGGAACCATGAGCGGGCGTAGCCCACTCATTTCTTGCCGCTGCTGGTGCCGGAGAGACCCGGCGATGTGGGGATGAAAAATTAGCGCAAAGCCAGTTGGAAGATTAAGGTTTCTGCCTGACAACTAAAGGTAAAATCCGCATCCAGCTGCACACCGTCCGGTTTTTCTTCAAAACGGCCAACGATGTCGCAGGGCTCGGATTCTATCTGGCGCGCTTTTTCGATAAGTGTCTGCAGCGCGGCTTCAGCCTGTTGGCGATTTTCATACAGGTGCTGCCAGCTGGCGGTGCAGTCGGTGTTATCCATAATGGTGCCGACATCCACACAGCAACAGGCGGCGGTTTCGTTGGCGCTACATTTATTGATGGCGTGGGTCATAAGATCCTCCGGTTGGCGACCGCTCGGGGCGGAATTAAGGTCATTTTCTTGTATTGTACGCCTGCCCTTTTTTACTGTCCGGTGAATCGGTGAATAAGCGTCATTACGTGCCGAAAATTGAGGATAAATTTGATCTAAAACAGGCTAGACTCAACGCCGCCTGATATTACTCGCAGGTTTTTGTTAAGCAGATCGCTTTTTGCTGATCAATTTAGAAATATTTATAAAACAATATTGCAACAACTACAGGGGCCAGACCTATACTGGGGCCACTGGTCTGATTAGTTAGCCGTCTTTCAGCCCCTCTGTAGCGTCCAGCCGTTACCTGCGTAACGGCATTAATAAAATCAGATAAAGAGGTTGTGGTCATGAACCATAAAAACCTGTTTGCGAAGTCTGCTCTCGCAGTCGCAGTGGCCATTGTTTCTTCCCATGCTTTTGCAGCCGGCTTTCAACTTAATGAGTTTTCCTCTGCCGGATTAGGCCGTGCCTATTCTGGCGAGGGAGCTATGGGCGATACCGCCGCTTCTGCCAGCCGTAACCCGGCCACCATGGCATTGATGGATCGCCCAATGTTTTCAGTGGGTGCGGTCTTTATCGATCCGGGCGTGAGTATTGACGGCACCAGCAGCCTGTCGGGCCGCAGCCTGAATGCCGATAACATTGCCCCCACCCAGTGGGTACCCAATATTCATTATGTGCAGCCGATAAACGACCAGTGGTGGCTGGGCGCGTCTGCGAACTCTAATTACGGCCTGGCGACGGAGTTTAATAATGACTATGCCGCCGGACCTTTTGCCGGCAAAACGGATCTGCAAACCGTTAACTTTAACTTAAGTACCGCTTATCGTCTGAACCAGCATTTTAGTTTTGGCGTCGGATTTGACGCCGTCTATGCCCGAGCGAAGATTGAACGCTATGCAGGCGAAGCGGGCCGCGCGCTCGGTTTTCCGAGTGATACGCAAATTACGCACCTCAAAGGCGATGAGTGGGGCTATGGCTGGAATGCCGGTATCCTGTATGAAGTGGATCAGGATAATCGCTTCGGCTTTACCTATCGTTCAGAAGTGAAAGTTGATTTCGACGGTGACTATAAAAGCAGTATTCCGGGCTATATCAACCCGATTAATCAGGCACGTAATCTGGGTCTGCCCTACGGTACTGGCGGAGCAACTATTCCTGGCGCACTGACGCTGAATCTGCCGGAAATGTGGGAAGTCTCGGGCTACCATAAAGTCGCCCCGCAGTGGGCCGTGCACTACAGCCTGACCTACACCAGCTGGAGTCAGTTTCAGGAGCTGAAAGCCACCGGCAGCAACGGCCAGGGGCTGTTTTATAAGGATGAGAGCTACAAGGACGCTTATCGCATCGCGCTGGGCACCTCTTATTTCTATGATGACAACTGGACGTTTCGTGCCGGTATTGCCTTTGATGACAGTCCGGTCCCTGCTGACAAGCGCTCCATCTCTATCCCCGATCAGGATCGCCTGTGGTTAAGTACCGGTGCGACCTATGCCTTTAATCAGAATGCCTCTGTGGATGTAGGACTGTCTTATATGCATGGCCAGCACGTAACGGTAGAAGAAGGTCCTTATACCTTCCGTTCCACCGGCAAAGCCTGGCTTTACGGCACCAACTTTAACTATAAGTTCTAACTCGTCACGTTATATTCCGCGCCTCAGCGTTTCAGAGGCGCGGATTAATAAAGTTTATTGGCAGGAAATAATTGACTGTATTGCCATCGCTACGGCTTGGTCTCAGGCATTTTTTGGTGTGTATACTTTCTCAGGCCTGCACCTGATCCGTTCCCATCATTCATCTTTCTGCGTGAATCAATCCCGCTTTAGGTTTGCCGGGCCAACAGATGAAAAACAGCTAATTCTATTTTTCAGAAAAGATGTTTTGTTTAGCCTGAGCACCCCGTTTTCTTCACAGGGCTTTAGCTCACCGGGAATGCTTTTCCCAAAAGCACAGGAAGGCATGATGCTGCTACGTGGTCCAGAGGTATTTAGTTCACCAGGAATATAGGTGCGTATTCTTCTAAATAAACGCCCAACGCTATTTTTACTTTTTTAAAAACCCACCCTATAGCCGCAACTGTTCTTTTTGCTGGCTACCTGCTATTTCCTGTCCCGGGGCAGGTTTATTATAAACCTCACTGCTGTTGGTCTTTCCCTTGCGAAGGCGTAAAAGAGTGATGCAGGCCAAAGATGCCGCATCACGGCAGAGTTTGCACAGAAAAAACCAATACGTTTTTCAGCTTCCGACCACTACGCCAAACAAGACAACAGGCTGAGCGATTAGCCATAAGGCTAACAATAGTGCCCTGCTCTCTCTCACGCCGTGTATAAAAAAACGTTCCTTCAGGGAAGGCAAGCCGATAGCGCTATAAAAAAACACCGCCGAAGCGGTGTTTTTTCGCGTTTGTCCCGCTTAATTAGCGTCAATATCGTTTAAATCGCCCTGGATGGCTGCGGCATTCGGGTTCTCCTGCGGGATTAGCTTACCGTCACTGGCAAGAAAATCATGGCGCTGGAAATAGGCGGCGCGGACAAAAGCATACGGATCTTTCGTATTATGCAAAATAGCGTCAGAATCCAGCAGCTGCGCGCGAGTTTCCACGCCTTCCAACGCCCATTTACCGGCGGTCATCCACCACGTCAGCCAACTCAGCGGCGCATACAGGTCATCGACCATGCCGCCTACATCTTCACGTGGTGTAAAGCTACCATAGCCTGGCAGCTCGACGTAGGGGCCATAGCCTACGCCATAGTTGCCTAACGTACTGCCGAAACGACGAGGCTCTTCCTTTGCCAGCGTAGGATTAGCCATGCCGGCCACGTCGATAAAGCCGCCTAGTCCCAAAAT
Source organism: Erwinia sp. (assembly GCF_031978025.1). Lineage (NCBI taxonomy): Bacteria > Pseudomonadati > Pseudomonadota > Gammaproteobacteria > Enterobacterales > Erwiniaceae > Erwinia > Erwinia sp. The sequence continues at coordinate 1,842 of NZ_DALZCD010000136.1, read as the reverse complement.
AGTATTCAGGAAGAAGCGGTTAAAGTGGATCATCGCTTTGTAGGGCTTGCCCTCAACAAAGTAATTCACCATGGTAGACGGCTCGCTCAGGTTACCGAGAAAATTACTCAGGCCGCTGCGGGCGGGCATGGGGACATAATCACGCCAGGCAACGGCGACAGGGCGAACCACATAGGGATCCAGCACGTTGTAATTAAAGTCGAACATCGTGCGGTTGAACCCTTCCAGAGGATCGGCGCGCCCTTGGGGTTCATCCGCCGTCTGCGAGCTGGCGCAGCCAATCAGCAGTACGCTGGCAAACGCCACGCCCATCACGCGGTAGTTCATCTTTCTCTCCCTGTTTAATAAAGCCGGCTACGGCTGCTGTTGGTTGATCTCAATGGCCAGCTGCTGGTGACCATCGAAAGGCGTGACCGCACTGGTACCAAACCAGTCACCGCTCTGTGGATTAGCGCTGCCGTCTTGCGAGATGCGTACACGCACCTGGACCTGATGCTGCGCCGAGAGCAAACGCTCTGGCATCATGGCGTTGCTGTCATCCAACGTGAGCGACAGCGGAAAATGGCTCAATGGCACTCTTTTTACCGCTACCGGTACCCGGGTTACGCCATCAGTCACGGCGATATAAAGCACGCCGCTTTCGGGCAGATGCTGTTCTGCACCCGCGGCAAGCGTCACGCTCAGTGCCAGGCGGCTGGTTTGGCCGCCGGACTCGGTTTTAGCCTGCTCAATGCTGCGATGGATTGCCGCCCCTCGCTTATCGTCGGCCGGTAACAATTGTAACATCTTTTGCCAGGTTGCTATGGCCTCTGTGTAGCGCTGCTGGCTAAAAGCATTAAATGCCAACAGGCTGAGCAGACGAATATTATTCGCATCGCCTTTAAGCATGTCATTGAGCATAGCCGTTGCCTGCCGATTGTCCTGCGGATCCTGCGAGCGCGTCAGCGCATCGGCATAGCTTAATTTCACTTCCGGATCCGTTGGCGCAAGCTGCATAGCACGACGGAAAGCCTGAGTTGCCGTGGCAGCATTATTTAATACCATGCCGATACGGCCCAGCATCAGCCAGTCGCCCGTATTGCGCGGATCCTGCTGCAGCGAGGTGCGGATACCCAGCCCAAGCCTGGCAAGCTGCTCCAAAGTCAGTGGTTTTGCCTGCGGATCCATTAGCTGCGCCCGCAGGCGTGGCAGCTCGTTGTTCACCTGCTGCCACGCCACTACCTGAGCAAAACCGCCGGTTTTAAAATAGAGGCCCAGGCTGACAATAATCAGTACCAGCACGCCTGGCAACAACACCCAACGGCTGAGGGTGCGCTCGTGGACAGGCGGCGCCTGAGGAATATCCAGCAGTAGCGTCTGCTGCAGCTCGCGGATCATCTCCGGGCGCTCTGCTATGACGCCCTGCGCTTCGTCCTGCTCCAGCTCCTGCAAGCGCTGGTGATAAAAATTTTTGTTCAGTGTATCGCGGTCCGCTGCCAACGAAGCGCGCTTGCGGCCTCCGGCGGCCAGCAGCAGCGCGCTGCTCGCCACCAGTAATGTCAGAACGGTGACCCAGAATCCAGTCATAGTTGCTTCCTGTTATTTAACAGCGCGTCAAGCCGCGCCTGCTGCTCCGCATCCAGCCCGGAGCCGGTGCGTTTTCGGCTGCGTATTACCATTACCAGTGCGCCCGCTATCACAAACAGTACCGGCCCCGCCCACAGGATCAGCGTAGAGGCCATAACGGGGGGCTCATAAGTCACAAAGTTACCGTAACGCGCGACCATCCAGGCTTTGATCTGCTCTGGCGACTCACCCTTTTGCAAGAGTTCATACACTTTGAGGCGCATATCGGCGGCAATC
>NZ_DALZCD010000135.1:0-11331 GCF_031978025.1 Erwinia sp. | reverse complement strand
AAATTATTATCCATTTCATTGCAATTCACCATATTGCGAGCAAACATAAATTAAAGCGTGCTCAATATTTTTAATTCGGTCTTCTTTAGCCGTCAGCATTTCGATGGTGACATGCATTTCAGGAAAATACCTTCTTATTTCGGCGCTCATTAATTCATGCGTACTGACAGAGAGGCCTGGCGGGACGAGTTCAGGTTCGCTGATATGGATATGCCCAATCAAAGAATGATATTGCTTTAACAGGCTAGAAATATTTTCTTTATTTATTATCATAGCCCCTGTATCAAGCTGCATTCGGATATGAGTATGATTTACCTCTTTTACGATTGCGGCTGTTTCTGCAGTGGTTGTCATAAAATTAGCACCATAATGCGTAGGGTTAGGCTCAAGACAAATAGTCACACCGGAATGTTGAGCAATATTACCCAGGTCGTGAAAAAAGCTTATAGCTATAGCCTCTACCTGTACATCAGACAGCTCTTTTCTGTTTCGGTTTTTAGGCGAGCCAAAAACCAACCTCGTTGCCCCTGTCCCTGCGGCTATACGGCAGACACTCGAAAGATGGGCAAGCATTTTTTGACGAGTACTATCATCGTCAAAGATATTAAAATCCTGTGTACCAAATAACAGGGATTGCATACCAATGATGGCAATGCCATGCTGGCCCCACCATCTTTTCAAAGACTCAATCTGTTCATTACTGGTTGCAGGTATGTCGCTGAAATATTTTCCTGGTGTGATATCAATTGCGTTAACGCCATGTTTTCTCAACAGCAAAGCAACTGCACTATCCTCTTCTTTATCCCATGCAATATTTGATATGGAAATTTTCATAAACGCTGCCCATTTTCTTTTAATTCAGACTGAGCATAGGCTCGTATTGCCATTAAGGTTTCACGCTTATTATACTGATATGCACTGTTGTTTGAAAAAAGAGAAGCATAGCAACTTTTCATATCATAATAACCAGGGTTTTCGACAACATGATTATTAAAATCAATATTAAAGACTGCTTTAGCCACTTCAGCAACAGCAACCGGCTCGGCCGTCAAATGAAGCAATTTTAAATTATTTTTTATAGCAATATAAATATCATACCAAAGATTAACCATTGGATAAAACTGATAAACACCACGACTTTCAATTTGCGCGATATTATTGTCATTATGAAAGTCATAAATAATATTTTTACGCAACCCGGGTCCAACCAACCCCGGCAGCCGTACAATCAGAGAATCATTAAATTGTTCCTCAACGAACCTCTCTAAGTAGCGCCTGTGCAGGCCGTAAGCGTGTAAACCTTCTTCTTCTACTTTACTTTTTTCATCAACATTTACAGGCGAAGCAAACACATCTACCGTACTAATAAGGATAAATTTGCGGCACGTAATTGATTTTAAATTCTCAATAAGAGCTTTTATTTTTTGCAAATCGGCCTGCGGGTCTTTATTCGCCAGCCATTTTTGTGCCGGTGCCCCCGCACAGACTACCGTATCAAAATCACCCCCAAAAATTTCATCAATGTTTGTTGATCGATAAAGAGACGTAAAGTTATGTTGTTTTAGAAGTGTCGACCCAACGAAACCTGAATATCCTATTAAAGCGTCCATACCTCACCTTAAATTATTTATTTCGACCGGTTTGCACCTGATTATCTTCTGAGGACATTGATTCGCTAAGCACATTAACCCTGTCAGTATTTAACATAACATCGCTATTGCTTTCATATACGACTGCATATTCGGCCTGTTTACTACTTTCATCTAATAGCCTTCCGAGATACTCTCCAAAAAAGGCCATCATGATAAATTGCAGTGTAAAAAGGAGAGACATAAAAAGTACAATCGTAGTCCACCCCTCTACTACATGCCCATTTATTAAATGAACTAAAACGCTATACCCTGCAAACAGAGAAGCAGCTAAACTGCCACAAAAACCTACCACGGACATCCAGCGTAAAGGCCGGGGAGAATTGAAAATCATCAAGCGTAGTAAACGTCTTATTGATTTTAGCATTCCTACCCCTTCCCCTTCGACTAAAGGTTTATAAGGAAAAGCGCCTGCCGGATACCCCGTTTTTTGTATACGCAAGTAAAATTGATGATGGAAGCGGCCAATACGCGTTACGGCATTTACCGCCCTTCGGCTTAGACAACGCAATCCGGTTGAATTATTCGGAAGATCATACTCAATAGCGCGCAGAGCACCGCTAATTAACTTGCGTAATAAACGGTAGGATAACGATTTTGCATTATCAGTAATCCCAACAACTACATCATGCCCCTGTCGGCATTGTGTAACAATCGATGGGATAATATCTACTGGATCGGAACAGGGATTCCAGAGAACGACAAAATCACCAATGGCATTTTCAAGCCCGGCGGCCAGTGCTACATCGATATCTACCCTGGTAGAGAGATGGATGATTCTTATACCGGGTACTACTCGCAGGAGATTAGCTTCCTGTTGCGCGTTTGTTGAAGATGCCCCAGGGGCAATAATAATTATCTCGTAATCTGTATAATGTTTGTTAAGAAGTATATGTAGCGTAAACAGCTGTTCACTAATATCCTGAAGACAGGACTGAACAACTAACACTAGAGAAACAAAAGATTCACTTTTCATGTTATTAACTCAGCTCAATGACGCGCTCAATTTCCTGTAATGCGTCATATATATTATCTATTTTTCCACCCATAATACAATGTAATCCACGTAATCCATAATTTGGTTTAAAGAGTATAGGCCTTGAATCATCTGATTCACTTCGTGGTAAAATAGTCTTAACTTCCCAAATAGATTGTTTGTATTGACATTCACTTAAAGATGGGATGTAACGTTGTGCATCGGCCACCATATAACGCCAGGCGCTATGACGCTCATCTTCTTCATGTCGCTTATAAGAGTCTTGATAACTCCCCCCTGGCGTGTCCATCCACTGATAATGTGGTGTATAACGAACATGGCTGAACGAATGCCAGGCTGTTGAAGGAAAAGGCATTACCGAAAAAAATGGCCCGCACATTACTGTCAGCCCAATTTTTTTCAGATGTTCCGGTACTTCTACAAGGCACATTTCCGTCATCTCGTGTTTCAACGGGATGAGTTCAAGGCTCGATGAACTCAACAGGTAATTAATACGTGAATAAGTGCAGTTAAATACGTGGTCAGCGAAGACTTCGTCAACAGAACCTGCCGCCTGTACCTGAATGACTAGTCCTTTACCTGTAGACATAATTTTCGTTACATCTGCGTTGGTCACAATTTTCACATTAGCTGCCTGTAGGCGATCTAACATGAGCGCGCAGAGTTTATGTGAGTCAAATGCAAACTCAGTAGTGGTGAAAACCTCATCAATCATTGCAGGATTGACCAGCCGCTTTATTTTAGCTGGTGCTTCTTCACAGTCAGCCCCTATTCGGCCACAGAAGCGTTTGAACTGGTCAGCCGTAACCTTACCCAGATGACCCGATATCAGATAGTATTTTTCAAAGTCTTTCTCAATACAGTCCTGAAATTCGCGAACAAATCGGGGAAACGAGACGCGTGAACGCAATGCTGTAAGAATACTTCGCGGATAATGATAACCATTATGAACACGCGCCTGATTAACATACGAGGCGCGGGACATCAGTCGATCTGATTTTTCAAAAACTGTTACGTTATTACCTTTTAATGCCAGTTGCTCAGCAAGATATAACCCGAAAAAGCCCCCACCAACTATGACTATGTTGTTAGTTTTACTTTTATGCATCTTTGATTAAACCCGTAAATCAATTTAAAATATCTTGTTATAAGAATGTTTTTTGCAACCCTAAATTTTAATTTAACTATAAAAATAACTATGCGGATAAACTAAAAAAAATTACAAAAAAATCATAATTTTGAAAATACTGCTATAAGCTTTTATCATTCAATGCCTGTTCCTTTATCAAAGTGCCTTACACAGCTCTGAATCTACGTATCGATATATCAAAAGGAAAACATCTGGCCCGGATATCTTACAATATGAAAATATGCCGAGTCAGATATCGTTATGCATATTCTATTGCAGCGGCATTTTACCCGGATCCGGATAGCGGTAGCTGAACCCCAGTTCCTGACAAATGCGCTCGCCGTTAATGAGCTTGCCTGTGGCTTCACCGGTTTCTTCACGAAAGGTCGGCGGCGTCAGTCCCAGCTGGCGCGCAACCGCCGGATAAAAATCTTTACGCGCAGGATGTACCGGCGCGCTCAGATTATAAGTATGCCCGCCGTCACCTTTTTCCAGCAGCAGAATAATAGCGGCAACCACATCTTCCAGGTGCACCAGATTAACGCCGTGTGAGCCATCGCTTAAATCGGTTTTCCCGGCCAGAAAACGCCCCGGGTGCCGTTGTGGACCGACCAGCCCCGAGAGCCGCAGAATATCCACCGCGGTCCCCGGCAAATTATGCAGCCAGGTTTCCAGCTCTTTCAGGGTTTTACCCGCCACCGTGACCGGCTCAAGCGGGCTGTCTTCATTCATTTCACCGTTTCCGCTACCGTAGACAGAGGTGGAGCTGGTAAAAACAATGTGCGGCACGTTGGCTGCCAGCGCGCTGTCCACAATTTGCTGTACTGCCAACAGATAGTTTTCGCCGCCCTCCGCCGTGCGGCTGGCCGGTAAAGTAATGACCAGTGCATCCACGTTTAACAGCGCGTCGAGATCGTCAGGATCGCACTCCAGTTCCGGCGTCAGCGTCAGCAGCACGCTTTCCAGCCCGCACATACGTGCGGCCTCCACGCCATCGGCCGTGGTTTTACTGCCGGTAACCTGCCAGTCTCGCGTGCTCATCGCCAGCCCCAGCGGCATACCCAGCCAGCCCAATCCCACAATCGCCACTTTTTTCATTTTTCCCTACCCAGCTTTCTCAACAATGCTCTAAAACTACGCCAGCCTCTCGTCAACAACAATCGGTTACGTCTTGTTAGCTGTCATAGATCATAAAAAAGTGTTGCGCCCGGCATTTATCTTGAGTTAGGTTATTGGTCACGAAATGAATAATCATTCACCTTAATGTTGAGAAGACTATGACACGCGTTCCGTTTAACCACCATCATCACCATCACCCTGACTAGTCTTTCAGGCGATGTGTGCTGGGAGACATTCAGATCTTCCAGCGGTGCAGAACGCAAAAAAAGCCCCCGGAAGATCGTCTTCCGGGGGCTTTTTTTTATGGGCGCAGCCCTGGCCCGAAGGGATGAACGGCGACAGCCAGTTAAATCGAGCAGACAGGAAAAGAGGATAAGCACCGATGTTAGATAATAAACGTTTACGCATAGCTATGCAGAAATCAGGCCGTTTAAGTGATGAATCACGCGAGCTGCTGGCCCGCTGCGGCATTAAGATCAACCTGCAGCAGCAGCGTCTGATCGCCTTTGCCGAAAACATGCCGATTGATATCCTGCGCGTCCGCGATGACGATATTCCTGGGCTGGTTATGGATGGCGTGGTGGATTTAGGCATTATTGGCGAAAACGTGCTGGAAGAAGAGCTGCTGACCCGTCGTGCGCAGGGGGAAGATCCTCGTTATACGCTGTTGCGCCGTCTCGATTTTGGCGGCTGCCGCCTGTCGCTGGCCATGTCGGTGGATGATGACTATACCGGCCCACAGTGTTTGCAAAACGCCCGTATCGCGACCTCCTATCCTCACCTGCTGAAAAAGTATCTCGACAAACAGGGCGTTGCGTTTAAATCCTGCCTGCTGAACGGCTCCGTTGAGGTCGCCCCTCGCGCGGGTCTGGCCGACGCCATTTGCGATCTGGTATCTACTGGCGCCACGCTGGAAGCCAACGGCCTGCGCGAAGTCGAAGTGATTTATCGCTCTAAAGCCTGCCTGATCCAACGCGACGGCGAAATGCCTGGCGCCAAGCAGGAGCTGATCGACAAGCTGATGACCCGTATCCAGGGCGTGATCCAGGCGCGTGAATCCAAGTACATCATGCTGCACGCGCCGAGCGAGCGTCTGGAAGATATCATCGCTCTGCTACCCGGCGCGGAGCGTCCTACCGTGCTGCCGCTGGCGGGCGATAAAAGCCGCGTCGCCATGCACATGGTCAGCAGCGAAACCCTGTTCTGGGAAACGATGGAGAAACTAAAAGCGCTGGGCGCCAGTTCCATCCTCGTGCTGCCTATTGAGAAGATGATGGAGTAAGCGATGATGACCCCGATTGACTGGCAGGCGTGCAGCGCCGAGGAACAGCAGGCGTTGCTGACTCGTCCGGCTATTTCCGCTTCAGAAAACATTACCACCAGCGTCCGCGCCATTCTGGAAAAGGTCAAAGCTGAAGGCGACGAGGCGCTGCGTTACTACAGCGCCGCTTTTGACAAGGCCGACGTTGGGGCGCTACGCGTGACCAGTGAAGAGACAGAGGCGGCTTCGGCCCGGCTTGGCGATGAGGTTAAACAGGCGATGGCCGTTGCGGTGGCCAATATTGATAAGTTTCACCAGGCGCAGAAGCAGCCGGAAGTGGATATTGAAACCCAGCCAGGCGTGCGTTGCCAGCAAGTTGTTCGTCCTGTTGCCTCAGTCGGCCTTTATATACCTGGCGGTTCCGCCCCGCTGTTTTCTACCGTTCTGATGCTGGCAACGCCCGCGCGTATTGCTGGCTGTAAGCGCGTGGTGCTCTGCTCGCCGCCGCCGATTGCCGACGAGATTTTATATGCCGCTAAACTGTGTGGCGTGCAGGAAGTGTTTCAGGTAGGGGGCGCACAGGCCATCGCCGCGATGGCGCTGGGTACCGGGTCCGTGCCAAAAGTCGATAAGATCTTCGGGCCGGGCAATGCCTACGTTACCGAAGCAAAACGTCAGGTAAGCCAGCGTCTTGACGGCGCGGCGATTGATATGCCAGCCGGCCCTTCCGAAGTGCTGGTGATTGCGGATGCCGAAGCCAATCCGGCTTTCGTCGCCTCCGATCTGCTTTCTCAGGCGGAACACGGCCCCGATTCGCAGGTCATCCTGCTGACGCCTTGTCGCCAGATGGCTGACGCGGTCGCCGAGGCAGTGGAAAAACAGCTGGCCAGCCTGCCACGTGCCGAAACGGCTCGCCAGGCGCTTGCCGCCAGCCGTTTGATCGTGGCGAAGGATTTGACGCAGTGCGTTGAAATCAGCAATCGCTACGGGCCGGAGCACCTGATTATCCAGACGCGCCAGGCGCGCGACCTGGTGGCCGACATCACCAGCGCCGGCTCCATCTTCCTGGGGGACTGGTCGCCAGAATCCGCCGGTGATTACGCTTCCGGTACCAATCACGTCCTGCCGACCTACGGCTTTACGGCGACCTGTTCAAGCCTCGGCCTGGCCGATTTCCAGAAGCGGATGACGGTGCAGGAGCTGACGCCCCAAGGCTTTTTGAATCTGGCACCGACCATTGAAATTCTGGCCGCCGCCGAGCAGCTGACCGCCCACAAAAACGCCGTGACGCTGCGCGTCGCCGCACTGAAGGAGAAGCAATGAGCAAGATTGAAGATCTCGCCCGCGCCAACGTGCGCCAGCTGACGCCCTATCAGTCCGCTCGTCGACTTGGTGGCAACGGCGACGTCTGGCTAAACGCCAACGAGTATCCGCTGGCGGTGCCGTTCGACCTCCGTCAGCAAACGCTGAACCGCTATCCCGAGTGCCAGCCAAAAGCCGTAATTGAACGTTATGCGGCCTATGCAGGTTTATTGCCTGAGCAGGTGCTGGTCAGCCGTGGCGCGGACGAAGGCATCGAGCTGCTGATACGCGCGTTTTGCGAGCCGGGCAAAGATGCCGTGCTGTTTTGTCCGCCGACTTACGGCATGTACAGCGTCAGTGCCGAAACGCTGGGCGTAGAATACCGCACCGTGCCCGCGCAGGATGGCTGGCAGCTCAACCTTGCCGCCATCGCCGATAAGCTGGACAGCGTAAAGCTGGTTTACGTCTGCAGCCCGAACAATCCTACCGGCAACCTGGTGAAGCCGGAGGCCATCCGCCAGCTGCTGGAAATGACGTGCGGCAAGGCGCTGGTGATAGCAGACGAAGCCTATATAGAGTTCTGTCCGACGGCGACGCTGACCGGCTGGCTGAAAGAATATCCGCACCTGGTGATCCTGCGGACGCTTTCCAAGGCATTTGCGCTGGCCGGACTGCGCTGTGGCTTTACGCTGGCCAGCGCCGAGGTTATCGCGCTGCTGATGAAGGTTATTGCGCCCTATCCTCTTTCTACGCCGGTAGCCGATATCGCTGCCCAGGCATTGAGCGAACAGGGTATCGCATTAATGAAAGAGCACGTCAGCGAGATAATCGCTACGCGTGAAAAGCTGATTAGCGACCTGCAGGGCTGCGCCTGCGTAGAAGCCGTTTTTCCCAGCGATACCAACTATGTGCTGGCCCGCTTCGCCGACTCAACGCTGGTCTTTAAAAGCTTATGGGATCAGGGCATTATTCTGCGTGACCAAAACAAACAGCCGGGACTGGCGGGCTGCCTGCGCATCTCCGTCGGCACCGCTGAAGAGTGTGACCGCGTTATCTCCGCGCTGCAAAAGTTACCCGGCGCGTCCGCATCCATGGAGCAAGCATGAGCCAGAAAGTTCTTTTTATCGATCGCGACGGAACACTCATTTCCGAGCCGCCGGAAGATTACCAGGTTGACCGCATGGAAAAGCTGGCCTTCGAGCCGGAAGTGATCCCCGCCCTGCTGGCACTGCAAGCGGCCGGTTACAAACTGGTGATGATCACCAATCAGGATGGCCTGGGAACCACCAGCTTTCCGCAGGCCGATTTTGACGGCCCGCACCGGCTAATGATGCAGGTTTTAACCTCGCAGGGTATTCGCTTTGATGAGGTGCTGATCTGCCCCCATTTGCCGGAAGACAACTGCGAGTGCCGCAAGCCAAAAACCAAACTGGTGGCCGCATGGCTGGCAGAAGGCGTGCTGGATACCGACAATAGCTATGTTATCGGCGATCGTACTACCGATCTGCAGCTGGCGAGCAATATGGGCATTCAGGGGCTGCACTACTCTAAAGATGGCCTGAACTGGCAAGGCATTCAGCAGCAGCTGACTAAACGCGATCGGCACGCGTTGGTAAATCGCCACACCAAAGAGACGCAAATTAAAGTCGAGGTCTGGCTGGATCGCGAAGGCAACAGCCAGTTCAATACCGGCGTGGGCTTCTTTGATCATATGCTGGATCAGATCGCCACTCACGGCGGCTTCCGCATGAATATCGAGGTGAAAGGCGATCTTTATATCGACGATCACCATACGGTGGAAGATACCGGCCTGGCACTGGGTGAAGCGCTATTGAAAGCGCTGGGCGACAAGCGCGGCATTGGCCGTTTCGGCTTTGTTCTGCCAATGGACGAGTGCCTGGCGCGCTGCGCGCTGGATATCTCTGGCCGCCCGCATCTGGAATATAAAGCCGAGTTCAGCTATCAGCGCGTGGGCGATCTTAGCACCGAGATGGTGGAACATTTCTTCCGTTCACTCTCCTATACCATGGCCAGCACGCTGCACCTGAGAACCAAAGGCAAAAACGATCATCACCGCGTAGAAAGCCTGTTTAAAGCCTTTGGTCGTACGTTGCGCCAGGCGATCCGCGTGGAAGGCAATACCCTGCCCAGCTCGAAAGGAGTGCTGTAATGAACGTGGTGATCCTGGATACCGGTTGCGCCAACCTTTCTTCCGTTAAGTGGGCCATTCAGCGCCTGGGCTATGAGCCCGTGGTCAGCCGCGAGGCGGATATCGTGCTGCAGGCCGATAAGCTACTGCTGCCCGGTGTCGGCACGGCACAGGCGGCAATGGACCAGCTACGCGAGCGAGACCTGGTCGGGCTGATTAAAACCTGTACCCAGCCGGTGTTGGGGATCTGTCTGGGAATGCAGCTGCTTGGCTCACACAGCGAAGAGAGCAACGGCGTTGCCACGCTGGGCATTATTGATCAGCCGGTACAGCAGATGAACGATTGCGGCCTGCCGCTGCCGCATATGGGTTGGAACCAGATTACCGCGCAGGCGGGCAACCATCTGTTTCGCGGCATTCCCGACGGCGCGTACTTCTATTTCGTGCACAGCTACGCCATGCCGGTTAACGCCCATACTATTGCGCAGTGCCACTACGGCGAGCCTTTTACCGCCGCGGTGCAGCAAGATAACTTTTTCGGTGTGCAGTTCCACCCGGAACGATCCGGCGCGGCTGGCGCGCAGCTGCTGAAAAACTTCCTGGAGATGTAAGTGATTATTCCCGCATTGGATTTAATTGAAGGAAAAGTGGTGCGGCTGCATCAGGGTGACTACGGTCAGCAGCGCGATTACGGCAGCGATCCCTTACCGCGCCTGCAGGAGTACGAGGCTCAGGGCGCCGGGGTGCTGCATCTGGTCGATTTAACCGGCGCGAAAGACCCGGCAGCACGGCAGATCCCGCTGCTAAAAACGCTGCTGGCAGGCGTCGGCGTGCCGGTTCAGGTGGGCGGAGGTATCCGTACGCAAGACGATGTCGAAGCGCTGCTGGATGCGGGTGCTACGCGCGTGGTGGTAGGTTCTACGGCGGTGAAAGATCCGGAAGCTGTACAAAGCTGGTTTAAGCAGTACGGCGCAGAGGCCATTGTGCTGGCGCTGGATGTGCGCATTGATGCAGATAATCGCAAGGAAGTGGCGATCAGCGGCTGGCAGGAAGCGGCTGGCGTGACGCTGGAGGCGGTTATCGAACAGTTCCAGCCCTTTGGCCTGAAACATGTGCTTTGTACCGATATCTCCCGCGACGGCACGCTCAGCGGCTCTAACGTGGCGCTCTACCGCGAAATTTCGGCGCGCTATCCTCAAATCGCCTTTCAGTCTTCCGGCGGCATCGGCTCGCTGGAGGATATTCGCGCCTTGCGCGGCTGTGGCGCTCAGGGTGTCATTGTCGGTCGTGCTCTGCTGGAAGGTAAATTCAACGTTTCGGAGGCGATAACATGCTGGCAAAACGGATAATCCCCTGCCTGGACGTGCGTGACGGCCAGGTTGTCAAAGGCGTGCAGTTCCGCAATCATGAGATTATTGGCGATATTGTGCCGCTGGCGCAGCGCTATGCACAGGAAGGCGCGGACGAGCTGGTATTTTATGATATTACCGCCTCCTCAGCCGGTCGCGTGGTGGATAAAAGCTGGGTAGCTCGCGTGGCGGAAGTGATCGATATCCCTTTCTGCGTGGCGGGCGGCATTAAATCGGCAGAAGACGCTGCGCAAATTCTCTCTTACGGCGCGGACAAAATTTCGATCAACTCACCTGCGCTGGCCGATCCTGAGCTCATCACACGGCTGGCGGATCGTTTTGGCGTACAGTGCATCGTGGTCGGTATCGATACCTG
>NZ_DALZCD010000134.1:0-11376 GCF_031978025.1 Erwinia sp. | reverse complement strand
ACGGATGAATTCGTTAAAGGCTGTCTGGGCTTGCTTATGGAAGTAACTGAGGGGTTATACTGCTAACTTGCGGATTTTAATGCTTCGCCTTTCCTGCTGTGCTTCGTCCTTTCTTTTCCTTTCTCGGTCTGCCTCCCTTTTCTGAGGAGCAAATCGCGCTCCATGTTCAGGACTGCACCACCACGTTCGAAAATCGTGATAGTGGAACCATTGACGGCATATTTTACAACGCCGTCGCTTTGGCTTATTCGCGGGTGCCTTCATCATGCGACCTGTTTTTTTCTGAGTTGATTGTATTCGCTGTCAGCCGACACAGTCATGGACCACCTTAAAGGGCGAAGATGAACCGTGCGTTCTGAAGCTTCTCTTGTCTCAGGCTCAGGTAAGAAACTCCACACTGTTGGGAGCGATCCAAAGCAGCAGCTGGCGTATCTGGCTGTGAAATATTGGGCCCGCCTCTACTACCCGGACGTTATCCTGGGCGTTTATACGCCGGACGAGTTCGAGCGGAAAGAACTCGTTGAGCGCGACTTCACCCCGGCCCGTACCCGGCAGGATTTGAACAACCTGATTAACCAGAAGCCAGCTGATACAGCACCGCATGATAGCGGCCAAACATCTGCGCGTTCGCCAGAAGCACTGCTGAAGGACTTCACCTAAGCGGCCAGCAAAGCCGCGAGCGTTGAAGAGCTGGATAAGGTTTACAAATATGCTGCTCGGAAGCTGATTACGGACACCAAAAAGCTCGACATGGCGACCGACGTCTACAGCATCCGCCGCGACGAATTGTCCGCTCCTCCTGTATGACAGTCACGAAAAATAACACTGTATAAATATACATAATTTTGTTTTTTTATACTGCGTCGCGTAAAACGACTTGAAAAATGGGTAAATAAAAAGTTATTTTTTAGTTAGACCCCATACTCAAGAGCACTTCATGAAACAAAACCCGTTTTCTTTCTATGATTTTCTAGGTTACCTAATACCTGGCGCTTTTTTATTGTATTCTTTTTATTTTGGCGGAATTCATTATGAATGGGAAATGGCTTTACAATTTAAATCCCAGCTAAAACTAAACTCTTCATTTGGTGACTTAATAAACCTATTTCCCTTGGTTATATCATCATATATAACAGGCCACCTCTTATCTATAACATCTTCTTTTTTTATAGAAAAGTATTCCAATTGCAGGAATGGGTACCCTTCGCTATACCTTTTCTCAGGAAAAGGGAAAGGTTTTTTTTACAAATGTAGCACCCTATCCTTTTTAGGGCGCGTACTTCTTTGCTTATTCATTCTCCCAATATCCATTATCGATACGATTACCCACCCTGTATTTAGGCAAAATAAAAAAATGGATGAAAAATTGCTCCCTGTGGTTTTCAAAAAATGCATGAATATTCTTAAGCATGAATTTTCCATAGATACTAAATCAATGAATTTCAATACTGGGATCAATGGTGACAGTTTCAGACTTATATACCACTATGCGTTCGAAAACTCAGAGCAACATGCTTTAAAACTACAGAACTATGTTGCCCTGTATGGTTTTACACGAAATATCGCCATGGCATCCCTTATAATTTTCTGGACGCTTGTGATCCTCAGGTTTTGGTTAGAACTACAAGTTGGAAGCTCACTAATAATATCCACAGCAATCTTGGCTTTCGTTTTTTATAAAGGATTTGTAAAATTTTATAAGCGATATACACTTGAGGCCATGATGGCCGCCTGCGTTATTAATAAAAAAGATTAGTGATTTTCACAACATCATATAGTGATATACTGCTTTTGCGGGAGATTACAGACTAATGCCATAGACTATGGCTTATCAGAAGGAGAGAAGGATATGACGGCGAATGTTTTAGCGGTCATCGGGATTTTTGTTTCCATTGTGAGTGCAATTTTTGCATATCTTGCATATGTATCATCCAGGGAGGTAACCTTCCCTAAAAAAGGTGCGCGAGAAAATATCCCAGTAATAAAAAACTTCTCTTCAGAAGCTGAAGATTTACATGAATTCCTGGCAAAAAATAGAGACCGAAAAGTTTATATAAACCTACTTTTTGATAGTGATATAGAGGTTAGTTACCCAGAAAGCGAAAGCGAGGAAAAGAGTTACTGTGTTATGCTCTGGAATGATAAGTTTAGTGAGATTCCACAAGGAGCTAAGCCAAGTTTTATGAATTGCACTGGCGTACAAATAAGTATAGATCAGCAGGAAGGTACGGTGAGTAAGTTTGGCTATGACCGGGGATATTATCGCTTGCAAGGTCAGTTTTATATTTACGCATATGCTGGTCCATTCCAAGGAATTATGAGTGCAGTCCTACTGCCTGTAAAATTAAGCTAGAAGCTTATCTCTCAAGACTGACATATTTAATACCTGCTCCGGCAGGTTTTTTTACGCCCAAATTTCAGGAATTACCCATGTGTGATATCGCAGATGAAGCCTTTGAACGTGAAGAATGGGAGCGCACGTTAGCGCTGAAAAATCGCAAGCTGCCGGGTTCACCGTCGCCGGTATGTCGGAACGGTGATTGCGGCGAGAAGTCGCAGCCAGGCACCAGCTATTGCTCGCTAGAGTGCCGGGAAGATGCAGAACGGCTGGCGCGGGCAGAGAGGCTGCGGAGAGTGGCTTAATGGAACCGGCCACTGAAAACGCCCTGCGATCAGTCGCCCGAAGTTGCCGGGCCGAGATAGTCAAAGCCACCTGAGGCAAACCCCATTCCGAGCACGACCGCATTACCACCCTTCTGTTAGACAAATACACCAAACTAATCACCGCGCTGCCGCCTGGCAGATACCCGGCCCGTCAATGGCTGGTCTACTTCGTGCGCGTGGTGGATAAGGAGATGAATTAATGATTTTTAAAGAAATAATGCTTACCAGAGATGTGCTTGAGAGGTACGAAATTTCCCGTAGCACCCTTTATTTTTGGAGTACGCCAGCGCGAATGCCGGCCAGTTTTAAGCGTCCGTTTCCAAAACCTACAATCGGCGGAAGTCCTAAACGCTGGCGGACGTCTGATGTATTGAAATGGGAGGAAGAGGTTAACGCGTCACCAAAGGACGACCAATGAATTTTCTCAAGATGCTCAGTCCACACTTCTAGCCAGTGGTGCTGATCATCAAGGTAATCATGAAGGTTATAGCGAGCCATAACTCCGCCCATCTGATGGCCAGGCAGTTTTTCTATGACGTGAGGCGGCGCGCCCAATTCAGAAAGGCGTGTCGCAACCGTTCTTCTTAGATCATGTAGTGACCAGGCCTTCATCCCTGTTTAGATATTATCTGAACAGAAAAAAAGCAATATTCGGCTGCGCTGGCGGCTTATCATCTTCCGGACCTTTGTAACGAGATCGGGTCAGGACGTGTCTGGTGACGGACGTTTTCTGATGTTCCCTTAACAGATCGACAGCAACCTGTGGAAGAGCGCGGCGGACAGTTCGCCCGGTTTTATACTCACTCGCTGGAACCGTCCAGGTTTTAGCTCTGTAATCGAACCACTCCCATTTTGATGTGCGTATTTCTGTACTGCGGCAGCCAGTGATTATCAAAAATCGCATCACTATTTGCTGTCTTGCAGGCATATCATCCAGAGCACGCGCAACTCTTCATCTGAGGGCTTGCGATCTTTCATTGCTGCAGCCATACCGACATCTGACCGCTTTAACGGTTCGAGAGGATTCGTTTCAATAACGCCGCGGTTTGAGCAGAACCTGAAAGCTCTGGACATCAGGCCCGGCATTTCTCCGGTAACTACGCGCCGCCCCATTCCGTCGAACAAGCTGAGCCAGTGCGCTTTAGTTGTTTGATTAACAACCATATCGCCAAGGATGGGGCTTATATGTTTTTCAAAATTTTGTCTGTTTTTATGGATTTTAATGAGGCCTTCAGGCTTACAGTAGTGCGATTCCCAATACTCAAAAGCGTCGTTCACGGTGAGAGCGTGAACTTTTTTTGTTCTTTCCAGTACAACTTGTCTGCACGGATCGTAACCTTCTGTTATCCATGAGCGAAATTGTTGCCTCCGCTCCCTTGCTTGCGATAAGGATATAGAAGGATAATCTCCTATGCTTAATTACACGGGCTTGTTCTGTCAGCGATAACGATAAAAAATGTTACGCCACCGTTAATGGTTAGTCTGACGTTAAGCCCGTAAGAGTCAGAAATGATTTCAACTTTATCGCGACGTTTACCGAGTGACTTTCTAAGTTTTGTGTCTGTAAGCAATGTGTACACCCTCTTTCCGTATGCACATGAGCGTACACAAAAACCTTAAACTAAGGGACGTGCAAAGCAAAAACCAATAAAGCGCGATAAAGCCCTAAATCCGAGTAACAGACTGATATGAAGACAAAATTTAAAGAGAACGCCATCAAAACAAAACAGTATAAAGGGGTATAATATGCCCTCTGATAACATTTACGCCGAGAAACGGCTGCCCAGCACTTTCCGTAGCACATGGCGGCTGTTTTATCACGATACCACCGCGATGATCGGCTTTTACCTGTTTATCGCGCTGCTGCTGCTCTGCCTGTTTGGCCGCCTGCTTGCGCCTTACGGGTTGGCTCAGCAGTTTTTAGGTTATCAACTGTTGCCGCCCTCCTGGTCGCGCTATGGTGATGTTTCCTTTTTTCTCGGTACCGACGACTTGGGGCGCGATCTGCTGAGCCGCCTGCTAAGCGGCGCGGCGCCGACGGTAGGATCGGCCATTGCCATTACCGTGCTGGCCTCGCTTTGCGCAATGGTCCTCGGCGTGTTTGCCGGACTGACGAGAGGATTACGCTCGGCGGTGATGAACCATATCCTGGATACCTTTTTGTCCATCCCCTCACTACTGCTGGCGATTATCGTTGTGGCCTTTTTCGGCCCTGGCTTAAGTCATGCCTGGCTGGCGGTCTTTCTGGCGCTGATGCCCCGGCTGGTGCGATCGGTCTATACTGCCGTGCACGACGAAATGGAAAAAGAGTATGTCACCGCCGCCCGCCTGGACGGGGCAAGCAGCATGAATATTCTTCGCTACGCCATTTTCCCTAATATTCTGGGGCTACTGGTATCGGAGTTTACCCGCGCACTGTCGATGGCTATCCTGGATATCGCCGCGCTGGGCTTTTTGGATCTGGGCGCTCAGTTGCCCTCTCCCGAATGGGGAGCCATGCTTGGCGATGCGCTGGAGCTGATTTATGTCGCGCCCTGGACAGTGATGCTACCCGGCGCGGCGATTATGCTCAGCGTGCTGATTGTCAATTTGCTGGGCGACGGCATCCGTCGCGCCATCGTTGCGGGAGTTGAATAATGCCGCTGCTCGATATTCGTAATCTGACCATTGAGTTTATGACCGCCGACGGCCCGGTCAAGGCGGTCGACCGCGTCAGCATTACGCTGACCGAAGGGGAAGTGCGCGGCCTGGTAGGGGAATCCGGCTCGGGCAAAAGCCTGATTGCTAAAGCTATCTGTGGCGTGACCAAAGACAACTGGCGGATCACGGCCGATCGCATGCGCTTTGACGATATTGACCTGCTTAAGCTGTCGCCGCGTGAAAGGCGTAAACTCGTTGGCCACAACGTGTCGATGATTTTTCAGGAGCCTCAGTCCTGTCTTGATCCTTCTGAAAACGTGGGGAAACAGCTGAAACAGGCTATTCCTGCCTGGACCTGGAAAGGCCGGTGGTATCAGCGTTTCCGCTGGCGACATCGTCGGGCCATCGAGCTGCTACACCGTGTGGGCATTAAAGATCATAAAGATATTATGCGCAGCTTCCCCTATGAGCTGACCGATGGCGAATGCCAGAAAGTGATGATCGCCATTGCGCTGGCTAACCAGCCTCGCCTGCTGATTGCCGATGAGCCGACCAACGCGATGGAACCGACGACGCAGGCGCAGATTTTTCGTCTGCTTTCCCGGCTTAATCAGAACAACAACACCACTATTTTGCTGATTAGCCATGACTTGCAGATGCTGAGCCACTGGGCAAACCGCATCAATGTGATGTACTGCGGCCAGACGGTGGAAACCGCCCTCAGCGAGGATTTAATCGTGCAGCCGCACCATCCCTACACCCAGGCGCTGATCCGGGCAATGCCGGATTTTGGCCGTTCGCTGCCGCATAAAAGCCGTCTGAACACGCTGCCCGGCGCTATTCCTTCGCTGGAGCACCTGCCCGTTGGCTGTCGTCTGGGGCCACGCTGCCCTTACGCACAGAAAAAATGTATTGAAACGCCCCGGCTGGCGGGCGGGAAATCGCATCTTTTTGCCTGTCATTTCCCGCTGAATATGGAGAGCCAGTAATGGTTGAAACGCTGCTGGAAGTGCGCAACCTCAGTAAAACCTACCGTTACCGCACTGGTCTGTTTCGGCGTCAGCATGTGGAAGCGGTGAAAGCAGTGAGCTTTGCCCTGCGTGAAAGACAAACGTTGGCAATTATCGGCGAAAACGGCTCCGGCAAATCTACGCTGGCGAAAATGCTGAGCGGCATGATCGAGCCGAGCGCGGGCGAGATTCTGATTGACGATCGTCCGCTGGAGTATGGCGATTACGGGTATCGTAGCCAGCGTATCCGCATGATTTTTCAGGATCCCTCCACCTCGCTTAATCCACGGCAGCGCATTGGTCAGATTCTGGATTTTCCGCTGCGCCTGAATACCGACCTTTCTGCAGAAGCACGAGAAAAGCGGATTATCGCCACTCTGCGTCAGGTCGGATTGCTGCGCGATCACGCCGCCTACTATCCTCACATGCTGGCGCCAGGGCAGAAGCAGCGTGTCGGCCTTGCCCGCGCGCTAATCCTGCAGCCTAAGGTCATCGTCGCCGACGAGGCGCTGGCTTCATTAGACATGTCGATGCGCTCCCAGCTGATTAACCTGATGCTGGAACTGCAGCACAAACACGGCATCGCCTACATCTACGTGACGCAGCATCTGGGCATGATGAAGCATATCAGCGATCAGGTCATCGTTATGCATCATGGTGAAGTTGTGGAGCGCGGCAGCACGGCAGACGTGCTGGCCTGCCCGCTACACGACCTGACTAAAAGACTGATTACCAGCCACTTTGGCGAAGCGCTGACGGCCGACGCCTGGCGTAAAGATCGCTGACTTCTCCTCCTATACCGCTCATTCAGCCTGGAATGGGCGGATTTTCAGCCGCTTTCGCTGTTTCTTTCATCATTATGCTTTTCAGCTATTTATTAGCACCGATCGGTCTTTGCCGGTTATTCCGCTTGCGCGAGGATAGGCTTGCCCTCCGGTCCGTACTCAGGGCCAGCCAACTTGAAAAGGAATGACTATGGAGCAGCGTCGGCTTAAAAGCCATAGCCACTGGTATCATGAAACCCAGACCACGCTTACGGCCCGGGCAGAGCCTCTGGTGCCCGAGGCCGCTGAAATCGAAGACCGATTTTTACTGGGCTTGGCCACCCTTTGCGAAGGCGCGCTGCGTCAGGCGCTACAGGAAGCACAGCCGGCGCTGCTGGCCTCGCGGGATCTTTATCAGCTGCTGTTTCCTTCTTCGCTGACCCCGTCGCTAACGCACACCCTGACGCTCTATGATCGGCTCAGTACCGCACTTACCGTAGCGCAGGTAACCGGCGTTCAGCGCCTGTGCAACCACTACGCTGCCCGCCTGAATCCGTTGAGCGGCCCCGATTCATCGCGCGAGAGCAATCGCCGCCTGACGCAAATTACCGAATACGCCCGTCAGCTGGCGATGCAGCCCACGCTGATTGATCGGGCAGCCCTGCTGCGTCTGGATGAAGCGGGCCTGAGCGCGCCGGATATCATCACTTTTAGCCAGATTATTGGTTTTGTCTGTTATCAGGCTCGGGTGGCCGCTGGCCTTCATGCCCTGCTCGCCCTCCCGGTACGCTGGATGCCTGGCGTAACCGTGCCATCGGATGCAGACGAGCACTGCTTTAACGATAATGCCGACTGGCAACCCAGGCTCTCGCCCGTTGAGCTACGTTACGCCTCGCCCAGCCAGCTGGCAGCGCTGACATTCTGCCAGCCACAACAGGCGTTAAGCCGCAGTGCCTGGCTGCTGGCACACGATGGTGAAACGCTGTATGGCTGGGGTCAGCTGATTAACGTGCTGGATGAGAAAGCGGCTACGCCGGAAGGCCAGCTTGCCGCCGCCGTGGCGGCGCGTATCAACGGCAGCCCGGTCTGCTTTAACCGCTATGCGCCAGAAGCGCTGCGTGCCGGGCTGAAGACAAATGTGGAGGAGGCAGGCAAAAATGCCGGGGCCGCTGAGCGGGCCGTCATGCAGGCCGCCGCACAACTGACCCGTTCGCCGGAGCGTTTCAGTGCCGCGCATTTACAGCCACTGGAAGCGGAGGGGTTTTCACTGCAGCAGAAGCTTAATGTCATTTTCAGTACGGCACTGGCGAGCTGGGCTAACCGACTGATGCAATCATTAGGGGAAAGCTGATCGCATGCCGCTAGCGCTCGCTCAACCAGCGACGGGCCTCGTCAAAAAAGTGCTGGGACAGGGGCGTTGCTCTGCCTGGTTCGGCAATCACTACGGCTGCCTGACGGCTCATCGGCGCAATTGCCAGCGGACGCGACTGCAGTTCCGGCGTCATGGCAGGCAGCAGATGCCCTCGCGGCGAAATCAGGCATCCAAGCCCAACCTGCACGCCCTGCGCCAGTTGAAACACGGAGGGCGTTTCCAGCACCACTCGTAAATGGATGTCGGCTTCGCGAAAATGGGTGTCCAGGTAGCGCCGGAAATATCGCGTCTGTTCCGCCAGGCACAGCGGGATCGTTTTTAACGCTTCCAGCGTCAGCGCCGCTTCTCCCACCAGCTGCGGAAAATGCTTAGGATGGAAAACAACTTCCACACCATTGTCTTCCAGCGGTTCGGCCTGAAAATGCAGTTCGCGCAGCGTCACCAGCTCGAAAAAGCCGATGCCGACGTCCACCGTATAGCTGTTCAGCGCGTCAAGCAGCTGATCGGCACTGAGCACAGAGACTCGGTAGTTAAGCTGAGGGTAGCGTTCCTGAATACCTTTCAATAGCAGCGGCAGCGAAATACTGCACTGCGGGACCACGCCGATGCGCAGTGTGCCAGCGACACCGTGTTTCAGCGACTCGACTTCCAGCTTAAGCCCTTGATAGACGGAAACGATTTCCCGCGCCCATGTTAATACCCGTTCGCCTTCCGGCGTAAAGCCATCAAAGTTATTGCTACGGTTAATAAGCGACAGCCCCAGCTCGCGCTCCAGATTCTTCAGGCGCATTGAAAGCGTCGGCTGGCTGACAAAGCTCGCTTCTGCTGCACGACCAAAATGGCGCTCGCGCTCAAGATTACACAGGTAAATAAGCTGCTTTATATCCATTTTTCTTATATTTCAAAAAGTTAAGTTAAAAACAATACATCCGTGCACCGGGCCGTGCACAAAACAAAAAGCTACCTGACCTGATGTTCAGTTAGCCAGGAAGTGAAGTCAATCCAAACCGGGCTTACCCGCATTTATTGGAACATTTGGCATCTGACTAACTGCGTTAAAATGGCAACTGCTCACCTTTCCGCGGTTTTATTACCGTAACGACAGTCATATTACGAAACAGGATTTCATAGACATGCCCATTCAGCTGTAAGTCCGTACGCCTGTTCAACTTTCCACAGACTATGATATATTAGCCAGGGTTACCATTGAGGAAAAATCAGGGCTGGAAGCGAGCCCGTCTGTTCAGCGATCGTTTTGGCTACTTCTGTTCCATCTTTACCTGAGTGGATGGCGGCCTCTCACAACAAGAACAAGAATTTAGCGCCTGTTGCGGGTGCAGCTGTTCTTGTGGCAACACGACTAATTACATGGATCCTGATGGGGGCAGTCAGGCATTCGGAAGCAAAAGAGCTAAGGAGAAGCGATGTCTGTCTTTCTGATAATTTCAATACCCATGCTTTGTATCGCGATGGCTATGTTCTACCTGGCCCATAAGAAAAAAGAGAAGAATTTTCTGATCCCCGGATTCGTCCTGTTAGCGTCCGGTTTGACTAATGCCGTACTCGGCCTGATGACAGGTCAGTAGCCAATAAAACGCCTGATTTTAGGTTTGCGGCATTTGCCAAAGAGACATGCAGCACGCCTTTGGTGCCAGACCGGGTCATCAATTTATCACCACGCTTGATCCTCAATGGATTACATCTGGTCGAAACCATGGCTTATTTCAGGCGTTAATCAGTATCTGTTGGCAGACGGCTGTTTCAACGGAAAGCCTTGCTTTAAAGAGCAGCAAGACGATCCTGGTTTTATATTCGCGTTTGCGCCTCGCGCCGGTTTCTCACGCATTGCTTGTGAATGGCACTACATGCATGTCGGGGTACTATTTGGCAGGCGGACTACCGGCCAGCACGATAAGCCGACCGAGGGCCTCTCAATAAAATCTGCCCTGTCCATTCTGATAAAAAAACCCGCCGGAGCGGGTTTTTTATTAGTTATTTTCAATTTCTTCCTGAACTTCAAAAAACTTCTGCCGGAAGCGCAGAGGGTCTTTAATAAATCTTATTGGCGCGTGGGCGGCCCCCACATCGCTTATAATCAGGGTACCGTATCCCAGTAAACGCCCCATAATGCCCTGCTTGACCTGCAAACTTGAGACTTTTTTAACAGGTATTTCTACGGTGTCCCGGCGTATCAGTCCGGATTTGGCGATCAGCCGCTTATTGGTAATGCCCGCTTCATTTGAACGAATAACAAAATAGCCCAAAGGGATTAAAATAAAACCAACGAGTGTGGTTAACCCCAAAATAACACCCCAAAATAGCCAGGGGAGCAAGGCCCACAAAGTGACATGACCACGATACAAAACTGATTCGCTGCCCACTAAATTTCTATCAATGTACGACATTACTGTGTCCCTAAGTTAATAAGGATACGGATAGTAACATTAATAATATAAAAAGCACTATATGATAGGAGTTTTCTTATTGCTTTTAATTTTAATTAACCTGAGTTATATTAACGAGCAGTTATTATTTTGGCTTCCTCAGGGCACTTTTAACATTGCAAAAAGCTATTGCTCCTGCCAGCCGTCTCAACCCGCCCTTTTTCTTTGGCCGAAGATATGAACTTTATCGTCGCACGCTTTCTTACAGCGATAAGTGCTGGTAAATGCAAAAACTCATCGCGGCTATATGGGATAAATGCACGTTTGTCTGAGGACAGGCCCCTGATAATAAATCATCTTCTCTGACACATAACGGTTATCACTCCCTCTGGCAACAGGGGCAGCCAGAGAAGCGTTTCTTTTCCTTATTGTATTCTTTTTGCTGGCCTCGCCGACATGTGCTGCAAATGCGGATTTATCAAAATTGATGAGCAGATCAAGATTTTTGAGGTTTACTCAGCTTATAGGATACGGGTGACCGC
>NZ_DALZCD010000133.1:0-11498 GCF_031978025.1 Erwinia sp. | reverse complement strand
AAGGACTTTTTAGCCGATAACGTAATGACAAACCCACTGATTAAAAAGAACAAATCTACTCCGGTTGCTCCCCATCCAAAGAGTTTGTCTCCCATCCCGGGAAAAACATTGTTCACATTCCAGCGAAAATGAAAAAGCATAACGCTCAGGGCGGCCAGACCGCGAAGGGCCTACACACTTTTTAGTAAATCAGATTTCATCACGGCCCGGCTTGTCAGTTTTTAGTATTGAATAGGTAAGGATTGCGTATTTATACCATCAGGAATTTGATAATAAAAGGAAAACGCTCTCTGCCTATTGGGGCGAATCATCAATGGTGCCAGCCTTACGCAGGATTTCCTTTTGATCAGAGCAATTTCCGCTGCCTTATTGATTGCTGATCAATGCTGAAAAGCGCGCACGACGGCCCTTCATGCCATTGCCTGCCCGGCTGCGAGACATGCTTTTAAAAATCGAACTTCATGCTATCCCGACAAAGACATTCAGGATCTATTTTTGGCCGAATGCATTTATTGCATCAGAATAGCGTGCCGCATTTTTACCTGCTAATTGGATAATGTTTACGGGCTCACTGTCAGGTAACCGCCGGTGAGAAACTGCCTTTGCTGCGGGTAGAAATCATTAAAGAAGGTCAGGAGCAGCACGACGCAAAAACCGAAACAGCTACGACAGGCGCTGACCGACAGCGTGCCGCTGCTGCGAAAAAACCTACTGGCAGGACCCGTCCGCCTTCTCTCGCAAGCGGGATGCCTACGTCAACGTTTTCAAAGCAAACAATGCCCTATCCTATGGAAATCAATGCTGCATGAAGAATGGGCGTAGGTGCATATGTGGGATCTGGTTTCCCTGGATTAGTGCGGTGCATAGTACAAAAGACTACACAGAAACAGGCTAAAACGGCTTGATTGCTCACATGACCTGCCCCCAGGATTAGATACAACCGTCAGTTAGTAATGTCGGTTTGTTGACCTTCACATTTTCCATTTCGCCACCGTGCTGCAAACTCTGATGGCGTCTGATAATTCAGTACCGAATGTGGACGACACTCGTTATAATCCTGCCTCCAGTCGTTAATGGTTTTCCTGGCGTGAACGATATCGCTGAACCAGTGTCCGTTCAGACACTCATCGCGAAAGCGTCCGTTAAAACCCTCAATAAATCCGCTCTGAGTTGGCTTACCTGGTTGGATAAGCCGTAGTTCCACACCATGCTCAAAGGCCCATTGAGCGAGCGCGCGGCAGGTAAATTCCGGGTCCTGATCTGTTCTTATTGTCGCCGGATAGCCCCGAAACAACGCGATGCTGTCCAGAATACGCGTGACCTGAAC
The DNA here is from genome assembly GCF_031978025.1 of Erwinia sp. NCBI lineage: Bacteria > Pseudomonadati > Pseudomonadota > Gammaproteobacteria > Enterobacterales > Erwiniaceae > Erwinia > Erwinia sp. Next base: position 10,171 of record NZ_DALZCD010000133.1, on the reverse strand, counting down.
GCCTGAAATACCGAAAGCAGCGGTGATCGTCAGACACTCCTTCGTGAAATCATCCACACAGGTCAGGCACTTGATCCTGCGACCGTTGGCCAGTGCGTCCATAACGAAATCCATCGACCATGTAAGGTTCGGCGCATCCGGGCGAAGAAGCGGAAACCGTTCGGTCGCCAGCCCTTTACGGCGTCGTCTGCGTTTTACGCTCAGTCCATTAAGGTGGTAAATACGGTATACCCGCTTGTGATTGACGTGAAGGCCCTCCCTACGCAGCAATTGCCAGATGCGCCGATAACCAAAACGTCTGCGTTTAAGCGCCAGCTAGTAATACGCCCTGATAAATGTGCATCAGCAGCCGGGCGCTGAGCATCATAACGGCAGGTCGACAGGGACAAACCTGTAAGCCTGCAGGCACGACGTTGCGACAGACCGGTCGCATCACACATCAACACCACGGCTTCCCGCTTCTGGCCAGAGCCACCTGAAGCGCCTCCTTATCCGGCATGGCTTCGGCAAGCAGTTTCTTGAGCCTGGCATTCTCTTCCTCAAGCGACTTCAGGCGCTTAACCTCGGGCACCTCCATACCGCCATACTTCTTACGCCAGGTGTAAAAGGCGGCGTCGGAAATGGCGTGCTTACGGCAGAGCTCACGGGCAGAAACCTCGGCTTCAGCCTCGCGGAGGATACTGATGATCTGTTCGTCGGAAAAATGCTTCTTCATGGGGATGTCCTCATGTGGCTTATGAAGACATTACTAACATCGCGGTGTATTAATCAACGGGGAGCAGGTCAGTATCAGGCCCGCACAGTAAACAGTGCGGGCCTGATACGTCTGGCAAGCCGTTAGGCGCGGCAGAGACATCTTAGAATCGCTCGGGTAAGAACGACTAAAATTTACGATACTTGCTCAGACTCGAGACTTGGCCTTTGTTCTATAAAACATCAACTGTCCTCTAACATTAACTACCAACACCTTGAATAAACGCTAAAAATCAATAATTTATATCACTTTTGGAGATTAGATAACTGTTAACTCCGCTCATAGAACACTCTTCGCTTGAGGCGTCACTTTTTGTAATAACCTCATAAGTTTTTCCGTTTTTATTATGGAAAACAAAGTGATAAACTTGGGTGTACAGGTCTTTCTCTTTCTTTTCAGAAGACAGCAGGGTTACTTCAGTTTTTGATTCATCCAAATCTGGTATATCGACAATACCCGTGTTTTTTAACCACCCTTCAGTCATATTCATGGGCCATGAATGACAGTCAGGTGCTTTAGGCTTCGCTACAGCCAGAAGGGGTACAAAAGCCAATACCACTATTGCCAAATTTACTTTCATCTAACCACCTCAACGCTTTTATCACCGCTATTCCATATCAATTGTCTGATTGGTCCCGGAAGAACAATACAGCCATTGGAGGCCATGCCCGGATGCTTCATGCTGTCGCCATGTATTAAGAAACCAGCGCGCCCAAACATATTGTTTTTGGGATCTGGTTGCAGCCTTATCGAATAGTTACCGGTATGAGGGTGATGAAACGGATGTCCGATTATCGAATACTTTCCTTTAGGCAGGGGGCCAATATTTGGAGTACCCTCCATGTTTGGGTTGAACTTACCAGGTCCTTTTCCTGCGTAACCTTTCGCAACAAGATGACCGTTCCTCGTCAAATCCCCTGTACTCTGCTGGAATACCCAAGTCACAATTTACCCTCATGATCCTGTTAAAGTTTACTCGTTAATATTCTAAATAAAAGAACTGCCCTTTAATAGAGCATACCAGTTATAAAGATGTTTTAGGGAAGAAAAAGGGAAAGTTATAGATCATGGCGTTTTGACCAACAGCGACAGTTTTACGCTGGGTGCAAATTCTGCCATTTTGCAATTTCTATCCTCTGTTTGAATCCTAGGAAAATTTCGTACATACGAAATTCAGGTTATCGGGCTGTGCCTGATGAAGTTGCTTTGGAATGCCGGCGGTACTCCAGAGACAAATCTTGTCCCGTTGTTTTGTCGTCTGCGCAGCGTGGCGGTGCTACAAAACATATCCTGTCCCGGGCGTCAGGCTTTTTTAACGAAACGGACCCGGACTGTCTGCAGCGGTCGTGTCACCAGAAACCCCTCAAGAGACAAATCCTCGTCCAGCTCGTCCCAGTGAATAACACCAAGGCTCGGCTCAAACTTTGCCAGCTGCTCAGCGCCGGCATTTTCCAGCACGGGAAAATACGCCAGCGGAATGCCCAGGGTATGTCCGTCGCTCAGCTGCAGCCACATATTCCCGCCATTAAAATCTGCTGCCGTGATTGAAAAATCCATGAAACCCTCCGGTTGACCGTTCTGAATCCTCATTGATAGTATGTCCGGGTAGTCCTGTCGTCCATGACGACAATCAATGATCTCACTGCCTGAGAGGATCGCCTTCGGGTAGCTGTACAGCATGCTCCCGCAGCCTGAAAGGGAGAACGCAAAGCGTGGTACATCTGCTTACCCCTGGAAGCAGATATCGTCAACAACAGCGCACCTACGACGCGACGATGAGGGTTCCTTTTACAAGGCAGTGAAGAGCACAGTCTGTCCTGCCATCCGCTGTCGGTATTTACGTGTCGGTAACCATTACGACGACAAGCCTGTAACAGGTCTGTCGCGAAAAGCTTACTATTCCTGCTGTCACCATTACGTCTTCCGGAAAGCACATGTTTGCAGAGGCAAACGCGCCTCCGGACTGAACGGCGTCACTTTGCTGCCCGCGAGGCGGGTACAAAGTGACGCGTGAAAAAACCACGCTGCAGCCCCTGCGGCACAACGCCTGACGGCGATTTCCACAATCTGACATGCACGTATTACGTGTTTTCATACGCCCTGAACGGGCTTTTAACCACAACGCTGCCGGCGCGACCGCAGGCAGGTTTCATTAAGAAAGGAGAAAGATCGGCTCGGTATCGATGGCGACACCAGGAGACTGGTGTGTGGAGGGAGTCTGACGCAAGTCACCCCGGCGTAAGCCGCGAACAGGTCAGCGACCTGGGGAAACCTCGCAAGAACTCAACAATTCGTCACCCCGATGCACAGATACCAGCTGAGTCGCAGGAAGCGCAAAAGCAACCGCGCCGTCGGGGCCAGAATTACCAGAAAAGCAGGTGCTGTCAGTCGGCTATTTCCAGAACTGCCACCATTTGCCGGCAGGCAAAACGGGCAGTGCTGTCTCTTTTTTATGTTCGAGGAGATGCAGGGACTGCTTAAGGCTGTCGATATGCGACTCCTGAGCAGAAACCAATGTACGGAGGTGTTCAACTTCCTGTTTCAGACTATGAACGAGCTGTTCATTAGCTATATCAGATACTGTAACACGCTGTTCAGAGACCTGTTCCAAAGGCTGTTCAACAACAGTCGAATAGATATCGCCAAAAACACGAATAAGCTCTGATATATCTATCATTTTTGAGTTGCGTACACCTGCGCAGGTAGACAGTTCACCTGTTTTAATAAGCCTGTGCAGCGTTGTCCTGCTTTTGCCTGTAAGCCTGGCTGCCTCGCTGATAGATACTTTTGCCATGCGGATACCGTTATTCCTGATTTAACTTTGCCAGAAGGCCGGCATGAAGGCGCTCGGCGTCCTCATGAAGCCGTTCACACATGTCCGCTTCTGTATCCAAATCCAGCTCGTTGAGCTTCTCCAGCAGAAGCAGACTTTGTCCCTGGATGAATTTTGCCATGTTCAGGGCCGTTTTATGATGTTTGGACACAGAAACGCTCCGGAGTGAACGTGCCACGGACACAGAACGGGTGAAATGACGCTTCCTCGGTTCCCCTGGCTGCGCCAGACGAACGCTGCGGCGAGCGTTGCGGGTTAACGACGAAAGGGCTTGGGTTTGCTCCAGGCGAACTCAGCGGCCTGTCTCTCGTCCGCACGGGCCTTTTTAGCGGCCTCTGCCTCACGCTGTCCCAGCAGCTGATTACGGGCCACACGCAGCACCTCTTTTTTTTCGGGGCCGGACAGCTTTTTGCCTTTTGCCCGCTCTGCCGCAAACACAGCGTCATCGAGAAACTGCTTCTCTGGTTTAGATACAACATGCAATCTTCCGGACATACATCCTCCAGGTCAACGTCAACAGCACCCCCCTTTCCCCCCGAGCCAGGCCCCCCGGTCCCCCGGTTTTCCATAGGCTCCGCCCTCCTGACGAGTTTCACAGAAATCACCGATTTCCGGTACTCAAATCAGAAGGACGAAACCCGACAGGACTTAAAGATGCCGGACGTTTCCCTCCGGCGGCTCCCTCGTGCGCTCTCCTGTTCCCACCGTACAGTGTACCCGTGTCTTTCCGCTGTTATGGCCGCGTCTTCTCATTCCACGCCTGACACTGGGTTCTGCTTAGGTGGTTCGCTCCAAGCTGGGCTGTGTGCACGAACTCCCCGTTCAGCCCGACTACCACGTCATGTTCAGGTAACTGTTCTCTTGCGTCCAACCCTGAACAGACACGACAAATCGCCATTGGCGGTAGCCAACGGTAACGGGTGTACAAGATTATCTAGCTGAGAGTTCTTGAAAAAGTGTACCAACCAAGGCTACACTAGAAGTACAGAATTTGGTTTCAGCGGTCTTGTACACCCTGTTACCACGGTTCAGAAGTTCCCCAACTTACTGAACCCTCGAAAAAACCGACTCCCCAGTCGGTTTTTTCGTTTACAAGCATAATCTTAATAGCAAATACCCGTCAAGCTTAATGATACGTTGTTACTTTACATAGAAATAAGATGCTGAAAACCATTTTAGTGGTTTACCCGCAAAATCTTTTGAGAGTAACTCTCCTTTACTATTCATGGCACTAGCAGTAAAAGTTATGTAATACATGCCAGGGTAATTAGTGGAAACTATATAAGCCAGTTTCCTTTCTGCCCCAATGGGTACAGTGATTTCATTTATAGGGGGGTTTCCATCATTATTAACCGAACTAAAATACCTAGGTGACATTTCACAAAGTGGTATTGGAGTGTCTTTTTTTACTACAATTCTCGTAACTTTTAATGAGTCTTTATCTAGCTTTACATAAATAGCTTTATTACTACTGTTCTTAATGGTTACTGTTGGGGTTATGTAATAAAACCCATCACCTTTAACTACACTGGCATCAACAGAAAAAAAGGTAGTTTCCGTATCTTTTATTCTACCCTGCAAATCATCAAGCTCAGCTTTCGCTTTATCTCTTTGTTCTAATGCTCCATAGGTGAAAAAACCCCATGCGACTGTTAAAATAGCGCCTAATGCCAGTGCTATTTTATTGAAGTCATCAGCGCTAACCCTACCAGTCGTAGATGAATACATCCGACTAATATAATGTATAGCGACAACACTAAAAACAACAAAAATAACAACTCCAGCGATTGTAAACACCATATTCACTCACTTGATATTTGAGGTGGTATATCTTTAGGCTTGTCTTCATCGCTAAAGTCATTAGGGTTAGCTTCAACAAATTTATTATTTTGCTTTCTAGCCTTTAACTTTAGCTGTTCTTTAATTTTATTAATATTAATATTCTGCTTTATGGTATCGCCATGTTTTTCAACAAGTTGCTTTGCAACGGAGACTTCATCCTTGTAATTTTCATCCGCAAAAGCCACATTCATATCATCATTAACAATCATTGCCATCAGCAAGATAAAAAGCACACCTGATTTTTTAGATGGGGTTTTTAATCCTAACCAAAAATCTCCTGGAGACATAAGCATCTGCTGAGATGTCAATGTTAACATTCCGGCATCTGCCATAATTTCCATTTGCACCCTAATCTCATCAAGGGTTATATCCAACTCACCTTTGGCATTCTCATACATTAGAGATACTACTTGAATTCTATCAATAACCTCTGACAGTGACTTTAAAGCATGGTGATTTATATCTTCTTTTTGCTCTATCCTCAAGCTGCTATAATAACCGTCTTTAGTAATAAAGAATGATGACAACCAGTGGTATACATCCCTGGAGTAATCACCTAACGAAAATACGGTTTGTTGAGCAAGAAGAGATCTTGAAAACTGTATAGGCATTTCTTTTCTGTCGATTGGACTTCCCCATTCAACAGTTCTTCTAATGGAAAATGCTTCCTTTTTTTCTCTGAAAACCCTTATAGGGAGAGGGTCAAAATACACTCCGCCTTTAATCACACCAGGAATTATAAGACGATTCGTTAATGTAAAAACGACATCCCCAATATTCATATCTAAAATAAATGATTCAACTTGAGTCTTTACATTTACAGACATTTTTTCAAGTTCAGGAATGCCCAGGTACAAATCAGTTCTGTCTTTGTATTTTATCCTCTCGGAATTATTACCTAAAACAACATCATCTAAGTGGCCAATTGCAATAAATCCACCTTCGATAAACTGGCTTGTATACTTATACCCAGTTCCTGGCCTAACAACCCAACACTTGGCATTAAGATTTACTTGCTCGACTTTAATCATATTCATCATGTGCGCCGCCAAATTTAAATTATAAAAATCAACAGGTTAGCAAAAAGATGTGAAATAAATTAATTTTTCATTTAATCTAAGAAAATCCTTACCTTTCAGAGTGCGCACCCTAAGCCCAACGGATTATTACAGTAATAATTTAGCAGTTTCATATAAAAAATTAAATTTTAATTTCATAAAGGTATACTTATCATGGCTATTGTTATTGATAAAGAAAAGTTCACAGCATTACTCCCATTAATTCAAGGGTTAGATGGTTTTATTGGCAGCGCTGTTCAAAATACATACACACTAAAATGTAGTTTTCAAAGTGGATTTGCATGCCTGATATCTAGAAATGACAAGAACAGCAATCTTTCAGTCCATTTTGAAAAAATCGAAAAAGATGAAACTAACCACTTCATCATTCTTAGTGCTATCAATTAAACATCGGCTATCCAGATTTACCATAACATCCGGCTTGCGAACCTGTTATTGCTTTGATTTTTCAGAAGAACTGCAGGGAAGGTTAAAAAAGCACCCCGTGCGGGGTGCTGAAGAGAACTTTCTTAGGAACTACCGTAAAGCACCTGGTGTTGTTAATCCTGTTATCGACCTGATATCAGAAACCAACAGAGCGCCCCGGCTTTTACTGCAATCAGTCTATCCACGTTTTACTTTTTTAACTGCCGCTTTTACCAGCCAATACATGGCTATAGCGTAAAACGTGATAACAGTCATAAGAGAAAAAAACGTCACCGGATCCGTACCGGCTTCATATACGTCATCCTGGTAACCGCTGAAAATTTGGTAAAAATGTTCAACGAGCCACGCCGTCAACGGATAGAGCGGCATCCCATAACGTGACACCATAAAGGCCACAATAAAGCAGACGAAAAATCCCGCTGTTTTTTTAACGAATTTTGCAGTTTGCAAAGTTACTTTCTCCCTGAACCTCAACGTAGCCGTATGCCATCAAACCGTTTCGCGAACCCGGCACGCGAACTTTCTTTCTCCGGATCAGCGCCTGCCTTACCGTGTAGAAATCAGCACGCCGCACGAAGGTGATACACCCTTCACTTTCTCCGGAGCCGTCCGGCCGAAGGGGATGCAGGCGGAAGCCGCCACGGGCAACGCCGTTGATCAGGATAGAATCATTCATCGTTTCCGAATTAAAGAGCGCAAACCACTCTGAATGATTTGAGCTGTTCCAGGTGTCGACGGCCCATCCTCTGATCTGGTTCGCGATACTGCCCTCAGGGCGCGGAACGATCCAGTAGCGCCCAACCGGAATGGCGCTGTTAGGCCTGTAGGTACAGTTTGGATCGTTGGTATAAGGCTTCTGGCCGGAAAAGACCGGAAAGGTGCCCACGCCGTAAACGTGCAGCTTTGCTTCGCTGCCGCCCTTAGTCAGATCGTCGTAGGTCATTCTCATTAATTGCATTAAACGCTCCCTGTAAGTTATCAGGCATGCCAGTAAACCGGGCGATGCTATCACTCATGCAGGGTGAAGTTAACGGGCAGGCTGGCGTCCGACGGCAAAATCTCTGCCATACCTGCAGGTCACTCGCATTTACCATAACATCTCTTCGCCGCACCGCGGAAACCGCCTCAGCGCCATTTTGAGGCGAGCGGGCCGTTTCCGGCACCTTTCCCTGCCCGAAACCCTGAAAAACCGCCCTGATAAGTTTTGCGCAGGTGCATAGGCATGCACGAAAGTGAATGGCGGCGGGTTTCGCGCGGATGTTGGCACTAAGGCCGGATTTTCGGCAAAAAAGTCCGGGCGCGAGGCGACACAACGCCCGGAAAGCGAGGTTACAGGCACTCACCGTCCGGGACATTTTTATGATTGCCGGGCGGAAAAAGTATGATGCAGCCCCCCGGGAACGGCGAGCGGGGGCGCAGTTTACTGTGCCACCGCGAGGCGTTGGCCGGCGCCGGCAGGCGCGGCAGCTTAAATACCAAATTGGGATCTACATTTATAAAAAACCGGGGCATCGCCCCGGTTTTTCTTTAGCTTGCGCTTTCTTCTGGCCCAGAACTGTCATTGGCTACCTGCTCCAGCAGCTCTCTGACCCCTTCTGGGCCCAATTCTTTTAGCAATCGCCTCATATCCTGTACCTCTCTGTGCCATTTTTTCTGGCTTAAGATATGACGACATTGCAGGAAAACCTCTTCAGGATTCAGTTCCATTTTCTCCCTGTCTTCAGCTGTAATGAAGAATACGGACTGGTATGCCTTTTTCCCAACATCTGATTCGGTTTCTATTCTTCTATTAGAGACAGGGAAAAATGCCTGTTCAAGCGTATGTATCACTGCTGACGCACGATTAACGCCGTAGTCTGCAGGAACACTATAGCCCGTGGTCGTGATCGTATACCCTTCCATCATGACAAGAAGTGCACAGGCACATGTATCGCTCAGTTTCTCGATACGAGTGAGAGCAGCGGAACTGCTATCAAAACGCTTGCGTAGTTCTTCACGTGCAGAGACTGCACTATAAGTGTCTGAAATTTTACGCATACATGTCTCCCTTAAGAAGAGAAACACTGAATAAATCGGTTGAGAAACATAATAGAGAAGTCATGACGATTTTCCTTCATCAAAGAGGGAGCTCGCCTGCTTCAGAGAAAAGAAATGTGCATCAGTTACAATAAATCAGAGCAATTTCACTGGAAAAAAGCTCCTCTTTACCATAATAATGCAACACAATTTGTTGCATGTGGGTGCAAACCACAGGCATCAAATTTTTTCAGTCTCTAAAACAGACTGGGAGTAGCAGCTATCAGGTGATACGGTTCCTAGGCCAATACCTGATAGCTGCTTTTTTTTTTGCGGCCTAAAACATCGCCAGCTCATCCATCGTACTAAACCATTTATCAAGATCCTAATTAAATTGCCGGGATATCGGGATTTTTTCTGATTTAAGCGAGCTGAATCCATGCTAATGCGTTTTATACGTCTCCTGACCACCCTTACTCATGACGCGTAAAACCGCTTAAAACGCATTACAAGGCACGTGATAGTATGTGTGTGAAAATTTAATGACTCTCCAAAAAAATCACCTTCCTTCGTGAATGCGAGGCAGCGATTTTTGCAAAGGGTGAATGGTCAAAAGCCCTTTAAGAGCTAAATCTTCGTTCAGATCCTCCCAGTGGATGCCGCGCGGACTCAATTCGAACTTTGCCAGCTGCTCAACGCCAGCATTTGCTAAAACAGGAAAGTAAACAAGCGGAATGCCCAGGGTCCGCCCGTCGCTCAGCTGCAGCCACATCCTTCCATCGTTAAATTCCGCTGTCGTGATTGAAACATGCATTATCGCCTCCGGTTGACCGTTCAGAATGTCCGTTGATAGTATGTCCGGGTAACACTGTCGTCCATGACGACCACCAATGATCCGTAAGCCTGAGAGGATCGCCTTCGGGTGGCAACTAACACTCCTGCAGCCTGAAAGGGAGAACACATCAGTGTGGTACATCTGCTCACCTTTGGAAGCAGATATCGTCGACAAAAACGCGCCTACGACGCGACGATGAAGGTTCATTTCACAATGCAGTGACCGGCACAGGCCGTCCTGCCATCCGCTACCGCTGTTTACGCGCCGGCAACCATCACGACGATAAACCTGTAACGGGTCTGTCGCGTAAAGCTCGCTATGCCCTGCAGTAACCATTACGTCTTCCGGAAAGCACATGTTTGCAGAGGCAAACGCGCCTCCGGACT
>NZ_DALZCD010000132.1:0-11657 GCF_031978025.1 Erwinia sp. | reverse complement strand
AGCTGGAGCGTTCTGGCACTGTTGTGGGTGATGAGTTTGATCCCTTCATCCAGCTGGCCATACCCCATCAGCTGGCAGACATGCATCCCCATATGCAGTACCTGGAGCATACTCGCGGTGCCGAGTGGATACCACGGATCAAAGACATCATCATGCCCGAAACAGACGTTGATCCCGGCTTCCAGCATCTCTTTTACCCGCGTGATGCCGCGCCGTTTAGGATAGCTGTCAAAACGTCCCTGAAGATGGATATTCACCAGCGGGTTAGCAACAAAATTAATACCGGAAAGTTTCAGCAGCCGGAACAGACGCGAAGTGTAAGCGCCATTATAGGAGTGCATCGCCGTGGTATGGCTGGCGGTAACGCGGGCGCCCATTTTCTCGCGCAGCGCCAGCGCGGCGACAGTTTCCACAAAGCGCGACTGCTCGTCGTCGATTTCGTCACAATGTACGTCGATCATTCGCTGATACTTCTGCGCCAGCGCAAACGTTTTATGCAGCGACTCCACGCCGTACTCACGGGTAAATTCAAAATGTGGAATAGCCCCAACCACGTCCGCACCCAGCCTCAATGCTTCTTCCAGCAAAGCTTCGCCATCGGGATAAGAGAGAATCCCCTCCTGCGGAAACGCAACAATTTGTATATCGACCCACGGTGCCATCTCGCGCTTCACTTCCAGCATGGCACGCAGGGCGGTGAGCGTGGGGTCGGAGACATCCACGTGGGTGCGGACATATTGAATACCGTTAGCGATTTGCCATTTCAGCGTCTGGCACGCACGTTTTTTGACGTCTTCATGATCCAGTAACGCTTTGCGCTCCGCCCAGCGTTCGATGCCTTCAAACAGCGTGCCGGATGCATTCCAGGCCGGTTCGCCCGCCGTTTGCGTGGTATCCAGATGGATATGCGGCTCGATAAAAGGTGGAAAAGCCAGCCCGCCTTCTGCGTCCAGCGAGCCGTCCGGCACGGTACCTTGTGTCTGAGGCGAAATGGCGGCAATTTTGCCGTCATGGATAGCAATCTGCCAGAGTCCTTCGCGCCACGGCAATCGCACATGGTGAATGCTTTTTAATGGAACAGCCTGCATAAACACGCTCCTGAACGTCAGTGGTTTTTAACCATACCATTTTTGGCACTGTTGCAAAGTTTGTGATGAGACAGCCTTCAGTATTCTTGAAATCTCTTATCTTTCAAAGAGTCTGCTCACCAGGCGCCTCTCACCCGAGGGATGCCCAAAATAAACTGATTCGGCATGACCTTTCCGTCGCGCTCGCATCACCTCAATACCTTTGATTGCGGCACAGGCCGACTTCATGGATTTACATCCCAGCGTAATGACTTTAGCTTCTCCTTTTCAGGAAAGCGCTGCACACTGCTAATGCTCCCGGACTTCCCTCACGGCGCGTATCAAGGCGAGTCGATACTGGCAGCACTCTATCAGTGGGGACGGACTGGACGGCATCCCCCGTTTTCGGGCAGGAGCATTCGTTACATTCACCCGTTGGTGCTGCACTCAAACCGATAAAGCCTCGGCGGCGGTCTTAAGATTACATTCCGCGTTGCTTATAGGAGGGAACATCCGTTTCATATCCGTCATCTCCTTTATTTATAAAAGAAATATTCGACCAGTCCCGATAGTCTGCTGACTCTTTATCAGCATTAATCAATAGTTTTACAGGCATGCCTGTAGCTAAAGCAGCCGTAAGCCTGTGATGCCCCTCAACAACAACAAGCGATCCCTGCTCTGTCGGTGCGGCAATAATAGGATCTTGCCTTTCACTGAGACCGCGCATGAACTCATCTTTGTAAAATTCCAGGTGCTCACCCACCAGATCGGGTTGCCCGGGCAAAAAATCTGCATAACTTGAATTTTCAATGTTCATAGGGGAATGGGGTTTATAAGACGCTTTATACATTAAGTTTCCGTAACGCTCGCCAGTTTCGGTACCAAAAAGGGACAATGTTCCGTATTGCATCCGACTTTGCGCAGCCTTAATCAGATGAGAGCCTGGCGCGTTGGCGGCCTCTTGTGGATGATGTTGTTCTATCGACCGCTGCATCAGATCACTGCGTGAACATTGGGCCTGATAGGAGCTGGACACTGGGGGCGTCGGTGTATTGGTAGGTGGAGGGGGGGCAGACAGGAAGATGGACTCGGTTCTACCTGATGAAGGCACGTGCAGGTCGATCCCGGCAATGTCGTATTTGCCAATGTCGTATTTGGCACACTCGTTTAATTGGGCGCGTACCGTCAGATGAGCAACATCGTTTTCCGGCAGGACGTCGACCTGTTGCTCATAGTGAGCTTCTGCGCCTCGGGTCGAGCACAACTGCAGAGCGCCGTCGGTGATGGCATTACTGGCCAGCAATGCCAAAAGCTGATGGTGGCCATTAGGCTGCATTTCGCTCTGATTTAGTGCCCAATGGGCATTGGTGCTCAGGCTGGCCAGCGAGAGCGTTTGGGGATGTTTTAGCTGGGTATGCTCTGCCCCCGGCGCTGCCACCGACTGGGCGGAGCTGATGGAACGGGTGTAGCGAGAAGGGATTCCTGATTGGAGGGGATTCATCGTTGCCTGTCCTGTTTTGAAAGATAAACCGGTCGCGGAACCGACCTGTACCTGGTAGGTGGCCAGAAAGGCTTAGGGGTTCCGCAGGCTGATAAGGTATGTGCAAGGCAACACCGATCTGAAGCGAACATCAACCCATTTGCAGCCGCAGGCTGCCAGGTTTCCGCGCCAGCCGTCACCTTTGCTGAGGCAGGTTTGAATATCCTGTCACCACAGGGGCAAGCATGAGTGGTCAGTATTGAGAGATAATAATTCCAGAGACCTGCCTCACGGGCTGCAAATTCTTCCGTGGCTTCAGGCTACAGGTGCCCTTTCAGGCACTGTTGCAAAGTTTGTGATGAAATAGCCTTCAGTATTCTTGAAATGTCTTATCTTTCAAGGAGTCTGTTCCCCACACGCCTCTCAGCCGGGGATGCCCAAAATAAGCTGATTCGGCCTGACCTTTCCGTCGCGCTCGCCTCACCTCAATATCTTTGATTGCGGCACAGGCCGTCTTCATAGATCGCCATCCCAGCGTCGCGCCGATTATCCTTTTCAGCTTGCCATCACCGCATTCAATGATGGGGGTTAAGTTACCCTTTCCAGATTTTTCCAACAGAGCCCCATTGTTCAGGATGACGGCAGACGTAACCAAATCCAGTAAAATCCTTAACTTACCTAAAAAAGCCTAAATATCATCAAACTACCTATAAAGGAGTATTTAAAAACTGGCTTGATATACGTCAATAACTCTGCAGTTTTGCGCGCTACTGTAGCGGTATTATTTTGTTATGTGAGGCACAAATGCGTACCCGACTCGTTATTATTGGCAACGGCATGGTAGGGCATCGCCTGTTGGAAGAGCTGGCCGAAAAAGCGGCGCCAGAGCAGTTCGATATTACGGTTTTCTGCGAAGAGCCTCGCCTGGCTTACGATCGCGTGCATCTCTCCGCCTACTTTATGCATCACAGCGCCGAAGCCCTTTCGCTGGTGGCGGAGGGCTTTTGCGAAAAGCATAAAATAAGCGTGCTAACGGGTGAGAAAGCCTTGACGATCGATCGCCGCGAAAAAGTTGTTTATTCCAGTAAAGGTCGCGCGGTGAGCTACGACAAGCTGGTACTCGCCACCGGCTCTTACCCCTGGGTCCCCCCCATTGCGGGTGCCGAGGGTAAAAACTGCTTTGTTTATCGCACGCTGGACGATCTGGACGCTATCGAAGCCTGTGCCCGGGGCAGCCGCAGCGGCGCGGTAATCGGCGGCGGCCTGCTGGGACTGGAAGCGGCCGGCGCGTTGAAAAACTTAGGCATGGAAACGCACGTGGTAGAGTTTGCCCCGGTGCTGATGGCAGAACAGCTCGATCCACTGGGCGGAAAGCTGCTGCGGACAAAAATCGAGGGAATGGGCGTCGCCGTTCATACCAGCAAAAATACCCGACAGATTATTGACGCCCCGTCAGGCGGTAAAATTTTGCACTTTGCAGATGACAGCGAGCTGGCAGTTGATTTTATCGTCTTCTCCACCGGCATCCGTCCTCAGGATCGTCTCGCCAGAGAAGCCGGGCTGGCCACGGGTCCGCGCGGCGGCGTAGCAATCGATGATAGCTGTCGTACTGCAGATAAAGATATTTACGCCATTGGCGAATGCGCCGCCTGGCAGGAACATGTTTATGGTCTGGTTGCGCCAGGCTACAAAATGGCGCAGGTCACGGCGGCCAGCCTGCTGGGTCAGGAAAACGCCTTTACCGGCGCAGATATGAGCGCGAAGCTTAAACTGCTGGGCGTGGATGTCGGCGGCATTGGAGATGCACACGGCCGTACGGCGGGCGCGCGCAGCTATCTTTATCTTGATGAAAATCAAGAAGTCTATAAAAGGCTGGTGGTCAGCCCGGACAATAAAAAGCTGCTTGGAGCGGTGCTGGTCGGGGATACCAGCGACTACGGCAATCTGCTGCAGCTGATGCTTAACGGGATCGAGCTGCCGGACCATCCCGATACGCTGATCCTGCCCGCCCATGCGGGAAATAAACCGGCTTTGGGCGTCGATTCGCTGCCGGAAACGGCGCAAATCTGTTCCTGTTTCGACGTCACTAAAGGCGATCTGGTGCTGGCCATTCAGAACGGCTGTCATACTGTTGCGGCGCTGAAGGCAGAAACCAAAGCGGGTACGGGCTGCGGCGGCTGCGTGCCGCTGATGACCCAGGTGCTGAACGCAGAGCTGAGCCGCCAGGGTATCGAAGTTAACAGCCACCTTTGTGAACATTTTCACTATTCGCGCCAGGAGCTGTATCACCTCATCCGCGTGGAAGAGATTAAGACCTTCGAGCAGCTGCTCGCTAAATATGGCCAGGGCTACGGCTGCGAGGTCTGTAAGCCGACAGTGGCTTCGCTACTTGCCTCCTGCTGGAACGACTACGCGCTACAGCCGTCCCTGGCGCCTTTACAGGACAGCAACGACAGTTTCCTTGGCAACATCCAGAAAGACGGTACCTACTCCATCATCCCTCGTTCCGCCGGTGGCGAGATCACCCCAGCCGGGCTAATAGCCATTGGCGAGGTGGCCAGCCGCTACGGCCTTTATACCAAGATCACCGGTTCGCAGCGTATCGGCCTGTTCGGCGCTCATAAAGACGATCTGCCCGCTATCTGGCAGACGCTGATTGAAGCCGGTTTTGAAACCGGTCACGCTTATGCCAAAGCGCTACGTATGGCAAAAACCTGCGTAGGCAGCAGCTGGTGCCGCTTTGGTGTGGGTGACTCCATCGGACTGGGCGTGGAGCTGGAAAACCGCTACAAGGGCATCCGTACACCGCATAAGATGAAGTTTGGCGTGTCGGGCTGTACCCGTGAATGCTCAGAAGCGCAAAGCAAGGATGTCGGCATCATCGCCACGGAAAAAGGCTGGAATCTTTACGTCTGCGGCAATGGCGGCATGAAACCCCGTCACGGTGATCTGCTGGCAGCCGATCTGGATCGGGAGACCCTTATCCACTATCTGGATCGTTTTATGCTTTTTTACATCCGGACGGCCGATAAATTGCAGCGCACTTCGGTGTGGCTGGAAAGCCTGGATGGCTGTATCGACTATCTGCGCGAGGTCATTATCCACGACAAGTTGGGCCTTAATGCCCAGCTGGAGGCCGATCTGGCCCGCCTGCGCGAGCGCTTCGTCTGTGAATGGCAGGCGACGCTGGCCCAACCGGAACGGCTTGCCCGCTTCCGCCATTTTATCAACAGCGACAGCCGCGATCCGCTGGTACAGAGCGTGCCAGAGCGTCAGCAGCATCGGCCCGCCCGGCCCGAAGAGCGCATTCCCATCGTCATGGAGGAGCAGCCATGAGCCAGTGGCACCGCGTTTGCCCTTTAGAAACTATCCAGCCCGCCACCGGCGTTTGTGCGCTGGTCGCAGGTGAACAGGTCGCCCTGTTCCGTCCCCGCGCCGACGAAGCGGTGTTTGCCCTGAGCAATATTGATCCCTTTGCCCAGGCCAGCGTGCTCTCTCGTGGCCTGATTGCCGAACATCAGCAAAGCCTGTGGGTCGCCAGCCCGTTGAAAAAGCAGCGTTTTCGACTGAGTGACGGTGTTTGTATGGAGGATGCCAGCTGCTCGATCCCTGCCTGGCCCGCCAGAGTCCGCGACGGCATGGTGGAAGTGGCGATATAACCCCTTCTCTCTTTTTATGGCCGCGCTTTGCGGCCCTTTTTATGGCGAGCTCCCTGTGAACTGGTTTCCTCTTTTTTGCGATCTGCGCCACAAGGCAGTTTTACTCGTTGGCGGTGGAGACGTAGCCGAGCGCAAGGCACGGCTGCTGCTGAAAGCCGGCGCGGATTTACGCGTCTGCGCGCCCCGTTTTTCCTCTCCCTTCTACGAATGGCAACAGGCCGGAAAGCTGACGCTGCTGGAAACAGGCTTCAGGCCTGAGTACATCGACGACTGCTGGCTGGTGATAGCGGCAACCGACAGCCACGAGGTCAACCGGCAGGTTAGCGACTGCGCCACGGCTCAACGAGTCTTCTGCAACGTAGTGGATGCACCCGCTCAGGCCAGCGCCATTATGCCTTCGGTCATCGATCGCTCGCCGCTGATGGTGGCCATTTCCAGCGCAGGGGATGCGCCGGTGATGGCCCGTCTGCTGCGTGAAAAAATCGAAGCGCTGCTGCCGCAGCATCTGGGAAAAGTAGCCGCATGGGCGGGAGCGTTACGGCCGCGAGTAAAATCAACCTTTCACGAAACCGGGCAGCGCAGGCGCTTCTGGGAAAAGCTTTTTCACCACGATCGGCTGGCACAAACCCTTGCCAACGGAGACGATGCGCAGGCGGAAAAGCTGACGGAAGCGCTGTTTAGCGAACCGCTGGCCAGACAGGGGGAAGTCGTGCTGGTGGGTGCCGGACCGGGTGATGCAGGTTTACTGACGCTGAAGGGACTCCAGCAGATTCAGCAGGCGGACGTGGTGGTTTACGACCGGTTGGTCTCCGAAGAAGTACTGGAGCTGGTCAGGCGCGATGCGGAAAGAATTTTTGTGGGTAAACGGGCGGGCTATCACTGTGTGCCCCAGGAAGCTATCAATCAGATCCTGCTGGATCAGGCGGGTCAGGGAAAACGCGTGGTACGGCTGAAAGGCGGCGATCCCTTTATTTTTGGGCGTGGCGCAGAAGAGCTGGAAGCGTTAGCCGGATCGGGCGTCCCCTTTTCCGTAGTGCCTGGCATTACCGCCGCGTCGGGCTGTTCGGCCTACAGCGGCATTCCGCTTACCCATCGCGATTATTCACAAAGCGTAAGGCTGGTTACCGGTCACGTGCAGAAAAACGGCTCGCTGGACTGGCAAAATCTGGCGGCGGAACGGCAAACACTGGTGTTCTATATGGGATTAACGCAGGCAGCGGAGATCCAGCAGCAGCTACAGGCGCACGGCATGAGCGGTGAAATGCCGGTGGCGCTGGTAGAAAACGGCACCTCGACCCGACAACACGTTTTGACAGGGCAGCTGAGCGAACTGGCTATGCTGGCCAGCCGGGCACAAAGCCCCTCGCTGATTATCGTGGGCCGGGTGGTCGCTTTACGCGATCGGCTGCGCTGGTTTTAAACCGGCCGCTCATAAAAAACGGCGCCCCTGACTGATTTTCAAAGGCGCCGTTTATCTTAGCCGTTACGGCTGGGCGACAAAGCCTACGGCTTCGTAGACTTTTTTCAGCGTTTCCTGCGCCTGAGCGCGGGCTTTCACCGCACCGTCACGCATCACCTGCTCCAGGAAGGCTTCATCATCGCGATAGCGATGATAACGTTCCTGCAGCTCGCTCAGCATTGCGGAAACCGCCTCGGCTACCGCGCCTTTCAGGTGCCCGTACATCTGGCCTTCAAACTGTTTTTCCAGCTCGGGAATGCTGGTGCCGGTTACGCCGGAGAGAATATCCAGCAGGTTAGAGACGCCCGCTTTGTTTTTCACGTCATAACGTACTACCGGTGGCTCATCACCGTCGGTCATGGCACGTTTGATCTTCTTCACTACCGATTTCGGATCTTCCAGCAGGCCGATGACGTTATTGCGGTTGTCGTCCGACTTGGACATCTTTTTAGTCGGCTCCAGCAACGACATGACGCGCGCGCCGGATTTTGGAATAAACGGCTCCGGCACCTTAAAGATATCGCCGTAAAGCGCATTAAAACGCGCAGCCACGTCGCGGCTCAGCTCCAGATGCTGCTTCTGATCTTCGCCAACCGGCACCTGTGTGGTCTGATAAAGCAGGATATCTGCCGCCATCAGCACCGGATAATCAAACAGGCCCGCATTGATGTTTTCTTCGTAGCGCGTGGATTTGTCCTTGAACTGCGTCATGCGGCTCAGCTCGCCGAAGTAGGTATAGCAGTTCAGGATCCAGCTCAGCTGCGTGTGCTCCGGCACGTGCGACTGCACGAAAATAGTGCTTTTCTGGGGATCGATGCCGCAGGCCAGATAAAGCGCCAGCGTATCCAGCGTCGCTTTACGCAGCGCCACCGGATCCTGACGTACCGTAATGGCATGGAGGTCGACAATGCAGTAAATGCAGTTGTAATCGTCCTGCATGCTGACCCACTGACGCAACGCCCCCATATAATTACCGATGGTCAGTTCGCCGGAAGGCTGCGCGCCGCTAAATACGATGGGTTTCATCTTTTTCGTCCTGGTCGTTACAGCCCTAATGCGGGCAACAAATCGTTAAAATGGTCAAGCACCAGCGTCGGCTGGCTGCTCGCAATCGGTTCGCCATAGTTATAGCCGTAGGTTAGCCCTACGCAGGGCGTGCCCGCCGCTTTTGCCGCCTGAATATCGTTGCGGGAATCGCCCACGAACAGCAGTTCGGCAGGCAACAGGCCGAACTTGCCCAGCACCAGAAACAGCGGGGCCGGATGCGGTTTCTTCGCCGTCACGTCGTCGCCACCCACCACCAGCGAAAAGCAGTCGCTGATGCCGAGCGAAGCCAGCAAAGGCGCAACAAACGGCGTAGGCTTATTGGTCACGATAGCCATCGGCATGCCGGTAGCCGCCAGTTTCTGTAGCCCCTCTTTTACGCCGGGAAACAGCTTACTGCCACTTTCGACAACGACGGCATAATGCTTATCAAGCAGCACCCGCGCGTCACGCAGCAGATCGCTTTCCGGCGCGTGTCCCAGCGCCCAGGTCAATGCGCGCTCGATCAGCACGTCCGCCCCGTTACCAATCCAGGTAGAGACGCGCTCTAAACCGGCGGCCGGAAGATCAAGCGATCGTAAGGCGGCGTCTACCGCGCTGGTCAGGCCGGGCGCGCTGTCGGTCAGCGTCCCGTCAAGGTCGAACGCCAGCGCGCGAATATCAGTGAAATGAGCCATGGCGAGATTTCTCCAGTTCCGTACGCATATCATCAATGACCTTTTTATAGTCAGGCTGATTGAAGATAGCGGAGCCTGCCACGAACATATCGGCACCGGCCGCGGCGATTTCGCCGATGTTTTCTGCCTTCACGCCGCCGTCCACTTCCAGGCGAATATCGTAACCGCTCTGGTCGATCAGCTTACGGGCCTGGCGCAGCTTGTCCAGCGTGCCAGGAATGAACGACTGGCCGCCAAAGCCCGGGTTAACCGACATAATCAGCACCACGTCGATTTTGTCCATCACGTAATCCAGATAGCTGAGCGACGTGGCAGGATTGAACACCAGCCCCGCTTTACAGCCGTGCTCTCTGATCAGCTGTAGCGTGCGGTCAACGTGCTCGGACGCTTCCGGATGAAAAGTAATATAGCTGGCGCCAGCCTTGGCAAAATCGGGGATCAGGCGATCGACCGGTTTTACCATCAGGTGCACATCGATCGGGGCAGTAATACCGTAATCACGCAGCGCTTTCAGCACCATCGGCCCCATAGTCAGATTAGGCACGTAGTGGTTATCCATTACGTCGAAATGCACGACATCACCACCGGCAGCCAGCGCTTTCGCCGTGTCTTCACCCAGGCGGGCGAAGTCTGCAGACAGAATTGATGGAGCGAGTAAAAACTTTTTCATCCATTTCTCCCAATTTAGCGCGCCTGGCGACAGGCACGTAATGCTGTTGAGGGTCAGTCGCTGCTAAACAGCGCCAGCAGTTCGTTGACCTGCAGACGTCCGCTGCCGCTGCGGCTGATCGAGCGACGGGCTTTAATCTGATGCAGCTGCGCAGCCTGATACCACTCGCGGGTGAGCGGCGTATCATGGTTGGAGATCAGTACCGGAACACGGTTTTCACGCGCCAGTTTTTCCGCCAGCTCGGCCAGGTGCTGCTGCTGCGCCAGGCTAAAACTGTTGGTGTGGTAAGCGGTGAAATTCGCCGTAGCCGTTAGCGGCGCATAAGGCGGATCGCAGTAAACTACCGATCCTGGCTGCACCCGCCCCAGCGTATCAGCGTATGATTCGCAGATAAAGGTGGCGTTTTGTGACCGTTCGGAGAACCAGTAAAGCTCCTCCTGAGGAAAATAGGGTTTGCGATAGCGGCCAAAAGGGACGTTAAACTCACCGCTCAAATTGTAGCGGCACAGTCCATTGTAGCAGTGGCGGTTAAGGTACAAGAACAGCACGCTGCGGCGATAGGGATCGCTACAGTGGTTGAACTCCAACCGACGAGCATAGTAGAACTCGGCGTCGTTGCTTTCGCTGGTGAACAGTTTGCCGGCATCGGCCACAAACTCATCCACGCGATGCTTTACCACGTTGTAAAGGTTAATCAAATCGCCATTGATGTCCGCCAGCACGTAGCGCGAAAAATGCGTATTGAGGAAGACGGACCCTGCGCCGACAAAGGGCTCAATCAGGCAATCCCCTTCTGGCAGGTGACGCTGGATATCGTTAAGCAGCGGGAACTTACCGCCCGCCCATTTTAAAAAAGCGCGATTTTTTTTCATGCCGTCGTTTTATTACACTTACTCTTCTGGCTGCGGTTACACCGACAGCATATCTGCGCTTTAAATTACCAGCCCGCATAACGCGGGCTGGCAGAGAACATCGTCAGGCCCGGAAGCCGCTAATTGGCTGACTCTTTTTTCACCTGGCTGACAGGTTTCACCCAGGGGCTTTTCGCCTGAACTTCTGACGGCAGCGAAGCGACCGCGCGTTTTGCATCGGCTGGTGTCGCGTAAGCGCCGCTCACCAGCACGTACCATGGCTGCCCGTTGCGCGTCGTTTTATACACGTGATAGCTGCTCAGATTCTGCTTTTTCGCCCACGCGTTAAGCGTATCGGGACGTGAAGCACTGCTCAACTGGAGCGTATAGTTGCCGCCGGTAACTGGGGCTGCTGGCGCGCTGTGGCTCTCTTTTACGGCAGGTTTTGCTGCTGTAGGTTTGTGCGTAGCGGGCCGGGTCTGCTGCTGAGGCTGAGAGGCAGCAGGTTGACGCGTAGACGAATGCGTGGTCGAACGCGTCGCCGCAGGCTGATGCATTTGCGGCGCGGTAACAGGCTTGCTGGTCGTGCCGCCGCCCATCACGGTTGCTGGTGCCAGCGGCAGCGAGCTGCCCTGCATATCTGAACTGGCGGCATCTACCTGATTCTGCTGGTTAGAAAGCGCGTTGTTGAGATCGCCAGGCAGTTCGACGCGCTGCTGTCCCGCAGGCGTTTGCACCGGCTCCGCTTCA
>NZ_DALZCD010000131.1:9040-11778 GCF_031978025.1 Erwinia sp. | reverse complement strand
GCTTTGCCAGGCAGCGGCGCGGAAGCGGGCTGCCCGCTTTCCAGCTCGCCTTTGTTGTAATCCTGCAGCAATGCCAGTAGCGGATCGTCTTCGTGATTATGGCTGCGGTTTCTGGCCGGATAGAGATCCAACACCAGCCGATTTTTGATCCCCGCCACCGGATCGAGCGTAAAGACTTTCGGCGTCACGCTCTGCTTAAGCTCCAGCACCAGCCGCACTGTATTACGATCGAACTGGCCGACGCGCGCGCTTTTGATATAAGGATCGTCGCTGCGTACCAGATGGCTGACGTGATTCAGCGTCTGATTAAGGTGCACGCCAGAAATATCCACCACCACGCGTTCGGGGTGGCTTAGCGCGAACTGTTTATATTTCAACGGGGTATTCGATTCCAGCGTGACGCGGGAATAGGTTGAGGACGGCCAGATGCGCACGGCCACTATGTGGCTGCTTGCCGCCAGTCCTGCTTTGCTGACGCTCAGTAACAGTACTGCGCCAGCGCCCTGTAACCAGCGACGTCGGCCGGGCGAAGGTAAATCAGACATGCCGCTCCAGTAAGAGATTGCTGTTTTGTAAAGAAAAAATAAAACCAAAAAACCGCCAGGCGCAAAACTGTAGCGAATCCTGCTGTCGGTGTCACCCCTAAAAACCCCTCACGAGCCGGAGCGTTAAGCTACGTTAAAGAGAATGACGAAAATTGGCACTTGCGCCCGCGAGATAAAAGAATAAAAATACACTTTTAGCGAATAATAATTCATAGAGGGTTTGCCGTGAAGGAACGGAGTACCGAGCTGGTTCAGGGGTTTCGCCATACCGTGCCCTATATCAATGCCCACCGTGGTAAGACGTTTGTCATTATGCTGGGCGGCGAAGCCATTGAGCATGATAACTTCTCAAGCATCGTTAATGATATTGGCCTTCTGCACAGCCTCGGCATTCGCCTGGTGGTGGTTTATGGCGCCAGGCCGCAGATTGATGCCAATCTGGCGGAACATCAGCTGGAGCCGATCTATCACAAGCATACCCGCGTTACCGATGCGCAGTCGTTAGAGCTGGTTAAGCAGGCCGCGGGCCGTTTACAGCTGGATATCACCGCCCGCCTGTCGATGAGCCTCAATAACACGCCGCTACAGGGCGCACATATCAACGTCGTCAGCGGCAACTTTATTATCGCTCAGCCGCTGGGCGTGGATGACGGCGTGGATTACTGTCACAGCGGTCGTATCCGCCGTATTGATGAAGAGGCTATTCATCGCCAGCTCGACAGCGGCGCTATCGTGCTGCTCGGGCCGGTTGCCGTTTCCGTGACCGGTGAGAGCTTTAACCTGACCTCGGAAGAAGTCGCTACCCAGCTGGCGATTAAACTGAAGGCAGAAAAAATGATCGGCTTCTGCGCGGAACAGGGCGTAACCGACAGCGAAGGCGCGATCATCTCCGAGCTGTTCCCGAACGAAGCGCAGCAGCGCATCGGCGAGCTGGAAGAGAACAATGATTACTTGTCTTCTACCGTGCGCTTTTTGCGCGGCGCGGTAAAAGCCTGCCGCAGCGGCGTGCGCCGTAGCCACCTGATTAGCTATCAGGAGGATGGCGCGCTGTTGCAAGAGCTGTTCTCACGTGACGGCATCGGCACGCAGATTGTAATGGAAAGCGCCGAACAGATCCGTCGCGCCACAATCAACGACATCGGCGGCATCCTTGAACTGATCCGGCCGCTGGAGCAGCAGGGCATTCTGGTGCGGCGATCGCGCGAACAGTTAGAAATTGAAATCGATAAATTTACGATTATTGAGCGGGACAATCTTACTATCGGCTGCGCGGCGCTCTACCCTTTCCCGGAAGAAAAAATCGGCGAAATGGCCTGCGTCGCGGTGCATCCGGACTACCGTAGCTCTTCACGCGGCGAGGCGCTGATGGAAAGGGTGGCGTTACAGGCGCGCCAGATGGGACTGAAAAAACTGTTCGTGCTGACCACGCGCAGCATTCACTGGTTCCAGGAACGCGGCTTTACGCCGGTCGATATTGAAGAACTGCCGGAAAGCAAAAAGCAGATGTATAACTATCAGCGCCGCTCAAAAGTGCTGATGGCCGATCTGAGCCATGCGCGGATGGTGTAAAACGCGGCAAGAAAGCCACCCACGCTGTGGGCGGCTTTTGCCTGTCATTAAGCCGCTCAGGCCTGCACTGCCAGCCGTTCAACCAGCCCGCTACGACGACGCGTGCGCATTTTCACCGCACTGTTAAGCACCTGATTATCTGCATACAGCGTCAGACGTTCTCTGGCGCGCGTGATAGCGGTGTAAACCAGCTCGCGCGTCAACACCGGTGCGAACTGATTCGGCAGCACCAGTAGCGTATGCTCGAACTCCGATCCCTGTGATTTATGCACGGTCATGGCATAGGCCGTGTCGTGCGGCGGCAGTCGGCTGGGCTGCACGGCCCGAATAGTGCCGTCGGGCAGCGGGAAGAAGACCTTTAGCGCACCTTCCGCATCGTTCATGGCAATACCGATGTCCCCGTTAAACAGCCCCAGCGCGCTGTCGTTGCGGGCAATCATTACCGGCCGGCCAATATACCATTTGCTGCCGGGCTGGCGCTGGATCAGCCGTTGCTTCTGCAGGGCAGACTCAATACGCTCATTCAGTCCAACCACGCCGAACGGCCCCTCACGCAGCGCGCACAGCAGCTGGAAACGGCCAAATGCCTCAATGACCTGACAAGGTTCTGCCCCCTCGGCAAGC
>NZ_DALZCD010000131.1:0-9030 GCF_031978025.1 Erwinia sp. | reverse complement strand
TTAAGGTAGTCACGATAGCCCGCCACGCTGGCGTCCAACAGATGCTGATACTCTGCGCTACTGCTTAGCGTAAAGCGGCTGATATCAGCAAAGTCCGCGTTAAATACCTTTTCAACCTGACGGATGTCGCCCGCATTAACCGCCAGCGCCAGCTGGCCAATACCGGATGAAGCGTCAAAACGATAGCTTTTACGCAGCAGGCAAATGCTGTCGCGTACCGCCGGCGCTTGCCTGTCCTCCTGACTCTCAATCTCACAGCCGGTCAGGCGCATCAGCATCTCCGCACGCTGGCTGCTGTAGCCAGACTCCGCGCAGCGGCAGATATCGCCGAGCACGGCCCCCGCTTCCACCGAGGCAAGCTGATCGCGATCGCCCAGGAAGATCACCCTGGCGTGCGGTGGCAGCGCGGCGATCAGGCTCGCCATCATTGGCAAATCAACCATTGAGGCTTCATCCACCACCAACAAATCCAGATGCAGAGGATTGCCCGCGTGGTAGCGCATTCGCTGGCTGCCCGGCACTGCGCCAAGCAAGCGATGCAGCGTGGTGGCCTCAGCAGGAAAGCGCTTTTTTTCTGTCTCGCTGACTTCAAGCCGCTGCAGAGCCTTGCCCAGCGATTCGGTCAGCCGTGCCGCCGCTTTGCCCGTCGGCGCGGCCAGCCGAATACGCAGCGAGCCAGAGGAAAGCTCCAGCAGTGTAGCCAGCAGTTTGGCTACCGTGGTGGTTTTTCCCGTTCCAGGCCCGCCGGAGATCACCGCTATTTGTCGGGTGATCGCCACAGCCGCGGCGATTTTCTGCCAGTTATCCGGCCGATCGCCAAAATGCCTGTCGAGCGCGCTGCGCAGCCGCTGCTCGTCGAAAACAGTATGAGCCTCGCGCACGATAAACCGCGCCACCTGCCCTTCCGACTGCCACATACGATGCAGATAGAGGCGCTGCTGATGCAGGACCAGCGGCGTCGCCGTGCTGCCGTCGCCCACGGCCTGCGCCGAAGTCAGCAAAGCGTGCCAGTCCGGTTCGCCGACGGCCTGCCACAGCTGGCTGGCCAGTTCAGGATGACGCCCGCCAAACAGCAGCGCTTCGCTAAGGTGCGCCAGCGGCAGGCAGACGTGCCCCTCGCCCGCTTCCGCGCTGACGCAGGCGGCAGCCAGCATCAGCGCGGGATGGTCGTTGCCCGCTACCATGTGGGCGAACTGTACGTCCAGCGGACGCAACAGTCGCGCCTCGCAGGCGGACAGCAGCAGTTGCGCTATGGCCATAGTTCCTCCTGAGGTTCCCCGGCAAATAAAGCATCCAGCGACTGCACGAAAGCCGCTTCCGGACAGGTACGGAAGATACCGTTTTCACGCGCCGTGCCGTCCACGCCGCGGAGAAAAAGATAGATAACGCCGCCAAAGTGGCGCTGATAATCATAATCAGCCAGACGATGACGCAAATAACGGTGCAGCGCCAATGTATAAAGCTGATATTGCAGATCGTAGCGGTGCGCCCGCATCGCTTCCGCCATCGCTTCCGGCGTGTAATGGTCGCCCGACTCGCCCAGCCAGTTGGATTTATAATCCAGCAGATAATATTTTCCCTGCCAGCAAAAGACCAGATCGATAAAGCCTTTCAGCATTCCCTGCACCTGCTGAAACTGAAGCGGCGGGCAGCCGGCAGAGAGCGGATCGTAATGACGAACCAGCCGATCCAGCTTTTCTGCCATCAGCATTTGCCTGATGGGCAGATAAAATTGCAGCTCAACCTGACGGCTTTCCGCCGGTAGCTGACTCAGGCTGACGCCGGTTTCATTCAGCGGCGTCGTCAGCACGTTTTCCAGCCACTGTTTCATGACCGGCAGCCAGGCCAGGTCGTGCCCCTGACCGGCCAGCTGTTCGCTCAGCCAGGCATCATCTACCGGCTGGGTAAAGTCGAGGTTTTCAAACAGGCCGTGCAGAAAGGTTCCCGGCGCCGCGCCGCGGGGAAAAGTGTGCGGCGTCAATTGCGCAGCCTGCTGGCTTTGTGCCTCGCCCGCTGCGTCTACGTCGAGGCGCGGCAGCAGATCCAGCGTGGCGGTATGACCATGCTGCTGCAGGCCGGAATAACTGGTTACCCGCCACTCGTCACGCAGCTTGCGTGCTATCGCTTTACTGCTCAGGGCGTGCAGAGCATGCGGCTGCGGCTGCCAGGGCTGGCTTTCCGGCTTCCCGGCCAGCACGGTCTCTGTCGCTTCATTCTGCAACGAAAGCAGCTGCTCGCGCAGCATTGCGGCGTCGGCTGGTTCGCCTCGCTGTAACAACCAGCCCAGCGCGCTGCGGTGCAAATCGCTGTTGCCTTCTTTTTTGCGGTTACCTTTGATCAGCGGCGCCACGCCCACGCTACAGTGATGAACGGAACGCGTTAGCGCCACATAAAGCAGACGTAAGTCTTCGGCCAGGCGCTCCTGTTCGGCCAGTTCGAGACTTTCCTCGTCCTCGCGCAGATCCAGCAGCGCCTGGTAATTTTGCCTGTCGTGATAGATGCCTGTCGCTGCTTCACGGTAATTGGCGACAAAGGGCAGCCATACCAGCGGGTATTGCAGGCCTTTTGATTTATGGATAGTGACGATCTGCACCAGATGGCGATCGCTCTCCAGCCGTAGCTGCTGATTAGCCGCCTGCCCGTTGGGCTGTGCCACCTCCTGCGCCAGCCAGCGCACCAGCGCGTGCTCGCTGTCCAGCGACGCGGAGGCTTCCTGCAGCAGCTCGCCCAGATGCAGCAGATCGGTCAGGCGGCGCTCGCCGTTCTCAGAAGCCAGCAGATTTTCTGCGATCTGCCGGTTTACCATCAGTTCGCGCAGCATAGGCAGGACGCCACGCTTCAGCCAGCGTTGGCGATAGTGGTCAAACTCATCCACCAGCGCATCCCATTTGCGTTCGTCTTCGCTCAGATCCTGCAGGGTCGGTGCATCCAGACCGAAAATGCTGGTGGCGAGCGCGCTGCGCAAAATGCGCTCCTGCTCCGGTGCCAGCACGGCCTGAAGCAGCCACAGCATTTCACGCGCTTCCGGAGTGGCAAATACGCTGTCGCGGTTAGAAAGATAGACCGATGGAATATTCAGGGCATTGAGCGCTTCCCGCACCAGCGCGGCTTCGCTGCGGCTGCGCACCAGCACGGTCACGTCCGAAGCCTGCACCGGCCGCAACTCGTCGCCCTTACCAATCTGCGCGGTGCCCTGCTGGCCCGCGCTTAGCCAGTAGCAAATATCCGCCGCACACTGGCGCGCCATAAATTGCTGGTATTCCGTCACGCCAACGCCATCGCCCGGCTGCAGCCAGAAGCGCAGCGCGGGCTGCTCTTTGCCCTCAACGGTGAAGCTCAGTGCAGCATTGGGCGCGGCGGGCTCAACGCGAATAAAAGGGATTTCGCTAAACAGGAAGGGATCCTGCAGCCGGGAGAAAAGCTGGTTAACGCTGTTAACCATCGTCGGCGATGAACGCCAGTTAGTTTCCAGCGTATAGTGAGCACTGACTTCACTACGCGCTTTCATATAGGTAAAAATATCCGCGCCGCGAAAAGCATAGATAGCCTGTTTAGGATCGCCAATCAGCAGCAGCGCGTTGTCAGGCTGCTGGCCGTAAATGCCCTGGAAAATGCGGTACTGCTGCGGGTCGGTATCCTGAAACTCATCTATCAGCGCGACCGGATAGCGGGTTCTGATCGCCTGTGCCAGTGCGTCGCCGCCCGGCTGCCGTAGCGCGTGGTCAAGGCGTTGCAGTAAATCGTCAAATCCCAGCAGCGCATTCTGCCGCTTCTCTTTCTGGGTGGCCTGACGGATTTCTTCCAGCGCGGTGGCAATCACCAGATCGCGCAGCGACAGCGGCTCGGCCAGAAAACGGTCGATGTCGTCGAACAGCGGATGCTGCGGCGGCTCGCCTTTTTTGGTTTTTTCATGCAGTACGCGCTGTCCAAAGCGTTCCAGCTCTTTAGGGAACAGGTAGTCCAGCGTCTCCGCCATGGCCCACTCGTTGAGCTTATTCAGCCAGTTAGGCAAGTGCTTACTGCTGTAGCTTCGCTTGTCTACGCCCGACTGTGCGATCAGATCGTGCAGATTATCGGCCGCCAGCCAGGCCGCTTTCAGCCCGTCGATTTGCGCGATAATTTTGTCGTGACGCTCGGCAAACGTTTCCTGCAGATCGAGCGGATATTTTAGCGCGGGCGCCTCACCGTTCAGCCACGGCAGCAGCGTGGTCAGCAGCTGCTCTGGTCCCTGCCACAGCTGGGTCATTACCCGCGCTATCGGCAGCGGCAGCGGGTAGCAATAGCGCCGCCAGAAGTCGGCAGCGGCCTGACGGCGCAGCGGAAATTCATCCTCAATCAGCTGCTGCTCAAACAGCATCCCTGACTCAAAAGCATTCAGGTTCAGCATACGCTGGCAGAAGCCGTGGATAGTAAAAATCCCGGCATCGTCCATTTGCCGCTCGGCGGCCAGCAGCTGTGCAGCCGCCTGCGTCAGGTCGTCGACTTCCGTCAGCAGCTGCGCCAGCACGGTGTCAGTCGTGTACCCACGAACGCAGGCGATACGCAGCTTGTGAATATTTTCACGGATGCGGCCGCGCAGCTCTGCAGTGGCCGCTTCGGTAAAGGTGACCACCAGGATCTCCTCAACGGACAGCGGTCGTCCGAACGAGGCTTCCCCACCCAGCCCCAGCAGCAGACGCAGGTAGAGCAGGCCGATAGTAAAGGTTTTCCCCGTACCCGCCGAGGCTTCTATCAGCCTTTCGCCTTTCAGCGGCAGCGTCAGGGGATCGAGACGCTGTACCTTCATTTATCGCTTTTCACCGGGAAAGATTGCTGTAGTTTTGAGACTTCCTGCCAGGTGGTAAAGCCTGCAGGATCGGCATAGTCAGCCTTGCCGTGCTGGCTGCCGGAGATCTGTGACAGCAGCGTCAGCCCCTGCGGTTTGCTTACCGCATCGTGGAAAAAGGTGGCCAGTTTCTCAGGCGTCAGCGCCTGGATGCGGGCGATCACTTTTTCACGCGTGTCGAAACGGTAGTTCTGCCGGTTGAAATCTTTACTGTAGCGTCCCGCCTCTTCATCCAGCGTTTGCGGGCGCTGTTTTAACTCGTTGATCATCGCTGCCTGGTACTGGACGAAATCCTTTTTGCTCATTTCGCGCAGGCGCTTTTCCGCTGTCGGATAGAAAGCCTCAAAGCGTTGCAGCAGATAAGCGGGTTGCTTAACGTTGCTTTGCAGCAGGAAGCCGATGCCCCACTGCCGTCCAACCGGCATCTGGAAGGCGAACACCGCATAACCCAGCTGCTCTTCGGTACGCAGCTGGTTATAAAACCACGGCTGCACAATCTGGCTGAGCATACTGCTGCTGGCGATGCTGTCGAACTCTTCGTAACCGAGCGGTACGTACAGCGCTGCCAGCGCAGAATCGGTGCTGCTGCCAACCTTCTGCAGATTGACGTTAGCTGCTTTCTCTACCGCCAGATAATCGCTGTGCCAGCTGTTCTGCCCTTCACAATTAAGCTGCGCTGTTAGCGTGGTTGCCAGCGTTTTGACGCTTTCTGGCGTCATATTACCCACCACCATCAGTTCCGGCGTCGCTTTTTCCAGCAGCATACTGCGATAGTTTTTCAGATCGGAAAGCGTAATACCGGCCACCAGTTTCCGGCGCTCGCTACGTTGGGTATAGGGCAACTGCGACAGCATCTGCGCGGGCTGAATAGCCAGCTCGAAAGCTTTGCCTTTTTCGGCAGACTCCAGACGCTCCAGATACCAGGATTTTGCCTGATCCAGCTGCTGCTGCGTCGGCTGGTAGCTGGCGTACTGCTTCAGCAGCGCCTGCATTAACGCGGGCAGGTGCTGCGTAAAGCCGCTGGCGTTAAAGGTTACGCCGTCGTTTTCGCTGGTCGAGAAACTGATACCGCCCACTGAAGCCTGCGAATTCAGCTCGTCCAGCGCCAGTCCCGCCAGGTAGTCGTTCATGCCAAACAGTACCTGATTTTTTGCCGTGCTCATTGCCTCTTTATTACGCAGCGCCAGCGTTATCGCGGCTTTGGGATCGTCCGCGTAAAAGCGGCTTGGCATATAGAACACGCGCAGGTTCGGCTGGTTAACCAGCGTTTGCGGACGGTCAGGCTGCGAAGCCGGTTTGATCAGCGTGAAATCATCCGGGATGTAAGGATTCAGCGTCGGAAGCGCAAGCGAGATAGTCGCGCTTTCTGCCTGCCAGGCGGCAAAACGTTCCGGCTTAATACGGTCGACCTGATAAGGCGCATTGACGAAATAGGCGACCTTATTGTGCGGCTCGTTTGGACTGATAAACCAGATCCGCGCATTCTGTGGCGTCATCCCCTCCAGGCGCGCTTTGATCGCCTGCGGATCGTAGCGGTCGGCGATATAAGGGGCGACCAGCGTATCGGTAACCGGCACACGCAGCATGGTATCAACCAGCCATTCGATATAGTCCATATCGCGCGTGATCGACGGATAGCGGAAGTCCAAATCCATCACGTGCGCCATCTCATCGAAATAGCGCTTGTCGATGCCTTCGTTACGCAGCTTGTTCAGGTAGCTGAACACGGCAGCGACAACCCGGTCGCGGTTCGCCTGCCCTCGATCGTTCAGCGAGATGGAAATGGAAAAGACGCCGCCGTTGCGATCGATAACCGGATCGGCGCCAGCATCAATGGAATCCGCCAGGCCCTGGCTTTGCAGCCAGTCGGAAAGCGTGTTCTTGCTGCGATTGCCAATGAGATAAGCAATCAGCGTGTCGGTTTTACTGCGAAACTGGTCGCTGTTGTTGTCGATGCGAAACTCAATCCTGATCTGCTTGCGCGGCTGGGCCGGCACGTAGTGGATCACAATCCCTTTCTGCCGATCCGTCACTACCGGCACGGTAATCGCCGGGACGGTCGCGTTATGGTTTTCCACCCGGCCAAAGGTGTCGGCAGCCACTTTTTGCAGCTCTGCCAGCGGCTTGTTGCTGTAAATCACCGCTTTCATCAGGTTGGCCGAGTAGTAACGCTGATAAAAATCTTTTAACGCCTCGTGCAGCTTGCTGTCCGGTTTGTCTTTTAACGTGTCCAGATTGCCGCCGGAAAAAAGGGAGCTGGGGTGCTCGGGATTCAGCGTTTCCGCGCCAACCTGCGCCATACGCAAGCCGTCACGCGAGCGCGCCATTGTCAGCTCTGCATTGACCGCATGGCGCTCACGATCGGCATTAACCGGATCCAGCAGCGGTTCGGCAATCGCATCCGCCAGGCGATCCACCGCCGGTGCCAGCGCATCGTTTTCCACTTCCAGATAGAAAGCCGTACGGTAGGACGCCGTGCTTGCGTTATGGCTACCGCCATGTTTTTTCAGGAACTCTGCCAGATTGTCCGGCTGCGGGTAGCGCTTTGAGCCCATCAACAACATATGCTCAAGGTAGTGCGCCAGTCCCTGCTGATTACGTGGGTTATCCAGCGAACCTATGGGCAGCGTCAGCGCCGACAGCGATTTTGTCGCCTGCGGATCGGAAACCAGCAGCACCGTCATGCCGTTATCGAGTTTGATCGCCTGATACTGGCGCGGATCCTTTTCGCTTTTACGGATCGCTTCAGGGATCGGCTGCCAGCCTGACTGTGCCTGGCTCAACGGACTCCAGAAGGTAAAAAGTAGAAACAGCGTGGTGAACCGGACTGCATAACGACGCATTCAAACTCCTCGACAATCTAACGTGCTTTCTGCGCGCGCGCGGCGACAGCGAAACGACGACCCTAAAGATTCCGCTGGCTTAGAGCGGACAGAAAAAAGCGAAGTGGGGTTATAAAGTAACACTACAGGATGTCTCAGTTAATGTCATTCATCCGCAGCAGCGGCAGCAGCCAGACTTCAGCCTGATGGGTGATTTGCTCCAGCGTGGCCTCATCCAGCGTGCGGAACAGCCTTGCCAGGTAAGGATCGCTGCCCTCACCTTCTGTTTGCATATTCCCCTGCCAGGCCTGCAACAGCTTATTACGCGCTTTGACCTGCGTCGCCTCGTCATAAGAAATCGCTGCCGCTTTTTCGTCATAGCAGGCTTCCAGCCAGGCACCGCCCGTTTTGGGCAGCAGCAGCAGCGGCGCGCACATGCCGGCTTTATAGCCTTCTATATAACGCTCAAGCCAGCCGCTGGCCTCAATGGCCCCGATCGGCGGGAACCACCAGCGGCTTTCTTTACGGCCGTACATGCGGCTGGCGCCGCTGCCGCCCAGCACGCAGTAGACCAGGTGTTCCAGCCACAGCGCCAGCCCGTCGGTAAAGTTAAGGTGGCCAGGCCGCCAGCGCAGCAGGCCATCGTCCTGTACGGCGGGCAACCAGCCGCTCAGCTGAAGCCCCCCCACCTGAAGATTGATTTCCTGGCTAACCGCATCCTTGCGCTGCTCTCGCACCACCCCGGCCAGTTCGGCCATGTCTCCCAGCTGCTCCTGCCAGAACAGTTCACCCCAGGCACCATACGGCAGATTGCCCGCCGCGCGATGCCGATCGAACAGCGGCTCGCCCGGCTGGCCTTCAATCAGGGTGTTCAGCAGCTGGGTATTGAGTTGATAGCGGCTGAGGTTATCAAGAGTAAAAGGTTCCGCATCCGGCAGTTCCATATCTTCTGCACTGAAGCTGACGCCTAAACGCTGGCTGAAGAAAGCACGCACCGGATGACGCCAGAAACGCAGCAGCTGGTCAAAGTTAAGTTCGGTAATATTGGCTTCCGGCAGCGGCTGCATAAAAGGCGGATGCGGCACGCCACTCGCCTTTGCCGCCGGCAGCCATTCCGCCGCATAGCTTTGATACCGCGCCTGCGGCAGGAAGTTCTCCGCCGCAAACGGCATGCGGCTGTGCAGGTGATGAAGATGCGCGATAACCTTCGCTGCGCTGGTATCCACGTCGCTTTGCTGGTCTTCCGGCAGGCAGAAGCTCTGCCCGATATATTCCACCAGCTCGCTCACCAGCACCGAAGGAAAACGTTCTGAATTGTCCTGAATTGTCCGACCAATATAGCTGATATAGAGCTGGTGCGGGGCTGAGTTAATGGCTTCCAGG
>NZ_DALZCD010000130.1:2208-11848 GCF_031978025.1 Erwinia sp. | reverse complement strand
CAAAATAGCGGACATACTACTCAATAATAACGTCCGCTTTGTGCCAGAAGCGGACCTTTCTAAATTTATTGCATGTCAAACGACTGGGTGTAGGTCTGCCATGCAGATTTTATTACATTGTTTTCACGATAGATTTTTGACAAGATAATTCGTCAGCTTTTTTTAGGAGATGAAACAGAAATTAAAAAAAGCTCTGCTGATATTTATTTACTTGAAAAATCTCCTTGTGACGGTCATTTCAAGTCTAGTAGCTTAACGAAAATTAATTGTAGGAATGAAATGTTAATACTAATAGATACAAACATATTCTATAATAACTGGAAGATGTCTAGCGCTATGTTTCAAGTGCTGTCTAACTTTATTGAAAACACAACGGGAAATGAACTTATTCTACCTTTCGTTGTGTTTGAAGAAACTCAAAAGAAATACAATGAGGAGGTTGAAAGATTACAAAAGGAAATATCACAACTAAAAGGAAAGGTGAAAAAACTTTCAGGAAATGATTTTTTTATTGATGATCTGGAAGAAAAGGTAAAAGATTTTAGATTCAAAGATGAATTATTGAAGATGTTCCCCAATACACATATTATACCATCATCGTACATCGATAACGACTTGTTATTAAATAAAGCAATATTTTCCAAGCGGCCATTTAGAGACAATGAGAAAGGCTATCGAGACGCCTTAATATGGAATGGTCTAACACAATATCTACACAAGAGGAATTTAGAGGATGAGATTGTTTTTATTACAAACAACTCTAATGACTTTATGTCCCCAGGCAAAAATATTAAAGAGTTTCATTCTGATTTGAAAGAAGATATAGCCAATCTTGGATTGCAAAATGAATTTTTAATCTATAACTCATTGAATGAATTTATAAATATTCATGTAGACCAAGATTTGCATAGTTCTTTACATGGATATATAGAAGAAATAGAAGAGAGGTTCATAGAAACCATTGAAGATGAATTTGAAATCTTCACGCCGACTCATATGAGTAATTTAACTTTAGATGAGTACGCATTTCTATATGAATCATCTGGTTTCAATGGTGCAATAATTAGAATGTGTAAAGGCTTTAATTTTGATGTCATAGAGGGGACGGAAGATCCATCAATGCATTCGGGATTTAAACTACCTGGCAATAAGTATGCATTTGAGTATTCCTATAACTTTAGAATATGCAGCCTTGAATTTTTCATTGATACAGTGGTTTATCATCAAAACAAAAAAAATATAACCAAGGAATTTATGAACGTTGAAGTCGGCCAAACAATCACAAAATTTTGCTCGTACCCCAGAATTTATTTCTTTGGTAGTGGCATTATTGACCTAACTAATGATCACATTGAAAAAATAAACATTGAAGACTTGGGTATAACAATGAATTTTTAAATTGAGTGTCTTTTAACATTATTGCTGCAAGCTTCTGACTTTACCGGACCAATCACTTTTAGAAACCCCCAAACTTCTGTCGAGAGATCAATGTCCGCTTCTCGCTCATAGCCGACATTGAGGCAGCTGCAGGAGTTGAGCTTGCCGTGCACCATCAGAATCTGGCGAACTGAAGGAGTCCAGAAGGATTCTTTTCTTTCTTCTGATTACAATCGGGTTCAGCTGCAGGCAGAGCATCTATAAAAGCCTCCCTAGCAGCTTCTGTCTGACTGTGGAAGAATGACGAGTTGAATTCCAAGGCAACAGAGGGATATGCATGTCGGCTTTTCATAACTGGCTACTTGAGATCGCAGGCGGGAACTACTTCGTTTACATTAAACGCCTTTCCGCCAATGACACCGGTGCAACCGGGGGGCATCAGGTCGGGCTTTATTTTCCTTCCGTTATTTTTCAAAGGCTGTTTCCGTCTATCAACCACACTCGTGAGCTCAACCCTTCGGTCGTTCTCACCGCACATGTGTTGTCCCATGACTGCCCGGACAGCGAAGCCCGGGCAACTTATTACAACAGTCGTTACTTTGGTAAAACACGAAACGAAAAAAGGATTACTCGCTGGGGAAGGGGCAGCCCGCTTCAGGACCCTGAAAATACAGGTGCCGTGACGCTTCTGGCCTTCAGGCTTGACGAGCACGGCGGGGACAGTACGGCTGTAGATATCTGGGTCTGCGTCAGCCCGGACGAAGAGGACATCATTGAGGCTGCAATCGGTGAAGTGATCCCTGGCACGCTTATATCCGGTGCTGCCGGACAACTTCTGGGTGGCCTGTCACTGCAGCAAGCTCCTGTTAACCATAAGTACATTATTCCGGAGGACTGGAAGCATCGATTTCCGTCCGGAAATGACATTATTTATTACGCTGCTGGCCATTATTTGAGGCGTACCCTTGATCCGGATGAGCAGCTCATTGACCGCCGGCGCGTCGAGTACGATATCTTTTTGCAGGTTGAGGAACTTCATGTTCTGGACATTATCCGCAAAGGATTCGACACCGTGGATGAATTCATTGCACTGGCCAACTCCGTCAGTAATCGCCGTAAATCCCGCGCCGGAAAGTCACTGGAGCTGCACCTGGAGCATCTTTTCATTGAACACGGGCTACGACATTTCGACACGCAGGCAGTCACTGAGGGCAATAAAAAGCCCGACTTCCTGTTTCCCTCTGCGGAGGCTTACCACGACGCTGAGTTTCCAGCAGAAAACCTGCGCATGCTGGCGGTAAAAACCACCTGTAAAGATCGCTGGCGGCAGATATTGAATGAAGCCAACAGAATTTATCCGGTTCACCTGTTTACGCTGCAGGAAGGGGTGTCACAGGCACAGTACAGGGAAATGCAGGCGGAAGGGGTCAGACTGGTCGTGCCGGCGTCATTACATAAAAAATACCCGGAAACGGTAAGGGCAGAATTAATGACGCTGGGCACCTTTATTGCCGAGCTGATAGGGCTTTATGCCGAACTTCCCTGATTAATCTCCCGGCATACCCTGCCGGGAGACGCACTCAGGTGTTTTCTGCCTTCTCAGCATCGGCAGAAACGGCTTTCAGAATGTAAGGTTCCAGCAGTCTCGCAACCGCTTCAAACACAGGGACCACTACGGAGTTACCAAACTGACGGTAAGATTGCGTGTCCGACACCGGAATACGAAAAGGCTTGCCGTCGGGCTTCTCGAAGCCCATGAGACGTGCGCACTCACGCGGCGTCAGCCTGCGTGGCCGATGCGCCTGATTTTTTTCGTTCGCGAAATCTGTTTCGCCTACAGCCATATCCCAGCCGCGATCAATCAGAATTTCTGAACCGTCTTTGTGATAGCGGGCAGAAAGCGTACGGGCAACGCTTTCCCTGTTTCCAGGATTAACCAGGCCAAAACCGAAGCCGTTCCCCTTAGCCGCGTGCTTTTTAGCGTAGTTGTAGAGATACTCCCAGAGCTTCGGCGTCAGGATATATTTACTGTCAACCACGGGTTCCAGCAGCTCGCCAAATGACGGTCGCTGTTCCGGATAAAAACGACTGACGTCCCGCAGGGTAAAGCCCTGATGAATATTCAGATCGCGGCGGAAACCGATCAGCACGATGCGTTCACGGTGCTGAGGCAGGAAATGCTTTCCGTCGATGACTTTCGGATCGCTTTTGCCCATGTCAGCCGCATCCGCCACTTCATAACCCAGCTCGTCTAGGGTCTCCATGATGACTTTAAAGGTTTTGCCCTTGTCATGGCTCTTCAGATTTTTGACGTTTTCCAGCACAAAGACAGCCGGTTTTTTGGCGCGAATAATGCGCGCCACATCAAAGAAAAGCGTTCCCTGCGCTTCACATTCGAAACCGTGCGCCCGGCCGAGTGAGTTTTTCTTACTCACGCCAGCAAGGCTGAACGGCTGACAAGGGAAACCAGCCAGAAGTACATCATGAGCCGGCACATGCTCGTCAATGTAGGCATAGGCATCAGTTTCTGGTACGTCAGGTTTGTCACTGAGGGTAACTTCCCGGATATCGAGATTAAACGTGTGTGCCTGCTCATCGTTAAACCAGTTGGCTTTATATGTGCGTACAGCCTCTTTATTCCATTCACTGGTAAAAACGCACTGGCCACCGATGGCTTCAAAGCCTTTTCGTATACCGCCAATGCCGGCAAACAGGTCAATAAATCGGAAGGCATAGTCCGGGTGATGTGCTGGCGCTTCCGGCAGCATTTTTCGCAGAAGCGCCTCTTCGGCTGACGTCAGCGACTTAGGTGAACACTTACCATTAATCCAGCGATTAAGAGTTTCGCGAGTCCAATCGTTTTTGCCGACTTTCCTGAGTAACTCGGCCACGTACTTCTGATCATAGATTTCCAGCACATGCTCAATCAGCTTTTTATCATTTTCCTGCCGGAGTTTTTCGTCTATCTCTGCTTTTTCAAGCAGATCCTGTGCCAGTAATTCAAATTCAGACATAATGCCTCCAAGGGGTCTTATAGGTGAAACTGTATCACTCATCTGACCCAGAGGGAAAGGTTTAATCTGGATATTTAAACAGTACCAGCCATCAATAGCTGCTGTTTCTAAAAAGCACCTTAAATGAAGTTTAGAACGGGAAATGGCCCCTTTACATAGTGATAGGAGATTTATTGAGAGGATAATTAAGCGCTCTTTACAATCGATCACGCTACGTGAATTCTGTTTAAAATTCGGCAGGTATGGCATAAAGCGGAGAAAATCGGCCCAGTATACCCTAATGTCACCCCCCTAAAACCCGTCATTTTAACTTTATGTCATTACCTATATGTCATGTATAATAATGACATAACCTATGTGTCACATGCGGGTGAAAAATGTACATTTTTGCTTATCTTCGCGCTTCGACTCATGAACAGGATGCGCAACGTGCAAAAAACCGGCTGGAATCTTTTGTTAGAGAAAAAGGGCATCGGATCGCAAGCTGGTATGTTGAGAATGTTTCAGGGGCTTCATTGCAACGTCCTGAGCTTATTCGACTTCTGGAAAATGCCGCACCAGGCGACGCTATTCTTATCGAGCAGGTTGACAGGCTCTCACGCCTTAATGATGAGGGTTGGCTGCGGCTTAAATCTCTTATCAGTGAAAAACACCTTTCTGTCATTAGCTTGGATTTGCCTACCAGTTATGTAGCGCTGGAAAAACATGTCAGCGATGAATTTACAGCTGCAATGATACGTGCAATTAACGGCATGATGCTGGATATGCTGGCGGCGATTGCGCGTAAGGACTATCAGGACCGCCGGCGCAGGCAAGCTGAGGGTATTGTAAAAGCGCAAGCTAACGGTAAATTTAAAGGAAGGCAGCCTGATCAGACACTTCATAAGAACATAATTCGGCTACGGGTACAGAACGGGCTCAGTATTCGTGATACTGCCTCCTTATGTGGTGTATCAGAGCGAACCGTTATTCGCATAGCAAAAGCTCATATTATTGATGAGGTTAGCCATGAAGAGTTTTAAATATTTTCTTAAAAATCAAATGAATGTTGATCTGTTGCTGTTGGTTTTATCTGTGTTGAACGTAGGCATGAATGTTTTCTTTTGCTTACAGCATTTTCTGTGTCGACCAGATAATCTCGATGCTTTATTCGCTCATGCATGGACGGCATCCGGGGCTGGCCCGTTGATGATAATATGTAACGGCCTCATCTTATATGGATGCATTAGAAGTAGATTGAGATCTAAGAAGTTTAGCAATAGTGATCTGTAATGGCAGAGGGCAGAAGATGAAAAAAAGAGCATTCGAACGTGGCAAACAGGCCGCCAGCTTCTATAAAAAGCTTAAAAATACAGCGCAATTATCAAATGACGCATGTATCAAGTGGGCTAAAAGGCAAGGGCTTCCAACTGTGATTGGGCGACTGATGGTGCCTGTGTGTGTTTCATTTTTCCTTGTCTTAGCAGTATTGAGTGGCTTAGTCATAGGCGTCATTCTGTTATTCGTAGCAACTTTCAGCTATATGATTGCTAGTATCATCCTCGATAAAAATGATTCTGACGATAATCCTATAACGAATAATGACGGCCCAGAATACAGAAATGGCCGTAATGGCTATGGCTATTACTATGGCTCGGACGATTCAATCTTTACCCCCTATACAACTAATGACGATGACGATTAGGAGATTGCCAACCTCCTAATCGCCCGAAGCTTAAAGTTTAACTTGCGCCTTTAATTTGTTGACTGCTTCGCCCCCTGCTTGTTCGACTTTAGCAGTTCCACTTCGCAGTGCTCCATCCAGTGCTCCCCCCACTCTTATTCCTGCCCAGGATAGCGCACCCATCCAGAATGCAGGCAGCACCAGAAACATCGATGCCATAACGAAGTTCATGATCAGATCATCCGAGCTGTTCTGGAAGCCGGCCATGTTGAAACTGCTGTGCGTGTCCGAGCTGTAGAGTGCCGTCAGCAGCCAGCTGTCCAGCCAGCGCGCCAGCTCCCACCAGAACGTCAGGAAGTTCAGGGCGAATACCACAAACGTCAGTGTAATAACTGTCTTAATCTCATACGCTGAAAACGCCAGAATAAGCGGCAGGATAACCACCACGGCCATCAGCAGCACGGCCTGAACCATTGGCAGCGCCTGCCGCATGGCGTCGAACGCCGGAAATGCCGCGACGCTTCCCAGCGCGG
This sequence comes from Erwinia sp., assembly GCF_031978025.1. NCBI lineage: Bacteria > Pseudomonadati > Pseudomonadota > Gammaproteobacteria > Enterobacterales > Erwiniaceae > Erwinia > Erwinia sp. The sequence continues at coordinate 5,261 of NZ_DALZCD010000130.1, read as the reverse complement.
TTCCGCCGATCGCCGCGACGCGCGATACAGAGTTATCCAGGGTGAAATCCGCATTGCCGCCGTAGCCGGCATAGACGTGGCCGCCCTGTGAAACCGTCAGGCTTTCCGGGCTCACTAGGCGGCGTATTACGGCCTCGCGGTAGTCGGTCGCATTGCCGCCGATCATGGTCATGGCCGCCGAGAGGCGGGTCCATAAGCCCGGATCAGCCTGGTCCATGACGCGGGCCTGCAGGCCGGTTTCGGCTTTGCTCCACCATTCGCTGCAGGTCGGATAGCCGCCCCGGCCGGTGTCCGGCCGCCCGCTGTCCCGTCTTTCGCTCCACGGAAATGTGGCGCGTGGCGTTTTTGACTGCAGGCTGCCGTAATAGCTGCCAAGAAACGTCTTACTGCCAATCCACTCAATGTCGCGCAGAGTGGATTTATCCTTAGTTTGCCCCTGATCCTCGCGCTTCCACATGTACAGTGCCAGGGAATAGCAGTCGTTGGTGAAATCCTGCAGCTCCTCGGCGAGCCCCTTGTTATTGATGCGCGTATGCTGCACCTCAAAGCGGATCTGGCGCATGTCAGGACGGCAGGGAATGGTGGCGACGGACGCCTGGGTAATACCCTTTGCCAGCTTGTGCATCAGATACCACCACACAGGCGCGGCGGCTGTCTGGTCGTCCAGGCTGGAGATCACGGGCGAATAGCCGGTTTCGTCCGGCGCCTTGGGCGTCCAGGTGCCGCACGTCTGCGCGCGGGAGGCATCATATTTGATGGTCTTGATGTCCACGTTCATCAGCGGCATGCAGCAGGCAATCATGACCAGAAAGGAGGTGTAAATGGCGTGCTCCATCCGGGGAATGGACAGTGCGCCCTTGTTTCCTTCATCCTCACCTTCCTCCCGGACCTTCAGCCAGATGCCGATAAGACGAAAGGCCACCGGGGCGGCAAAAAGGCCGGTACTGAGCAGGATATTCCACAGGCCGTTATTAATGACCCAGCCGAGCAGAGTCAGGAAATACTCCAGGTAACTGTTAGTCAGCATTATGACGCTCCCGTGCCGCTGAGCAGCACCACTTCACACACCAGGGCAAAAATAACGCTGACGGCGCCGATCCGCATAAGGGGCTGTCGGTACTGCGACCTGAAGCCAGGCGCGCGCAGGATTTTCATAAATCCCCACGTCAGGGCGCCGTATATCGTCAGGCGCCACATCAGCCAGCCGTATTTCGCCTGCTCCATCCACTTGCTGAAAGCGGCCGCCTGGTCAGGGCTTTTGATCGCGCAGTCTGCAATAACCATCGCGAACAGCATCAGAACCAGCAGCGTGCCGACAATAAGCAGCGTGCGCTGCAGAACGGGATGACGGCGGAAAAATGAGGCGCGGCGCGCCTCCTTCACGGTTTTCATCGTGTGGGCCTCTCTCATTTACTTTCCGATTCAGGCACCGCCAGACGATTCATGCGGCTGTCCGTGTTGTCATCACTCTGGGTCTGCGGGTTGCTGTTTACACGGCCATTTTCGCGCTCGATGATGGTCAGCACGGAGTTGCGGGACAGCTCGCGCTTGAGCTCCATTTCGTTACGCAACGCGGTAATTTCCCTGTCGATTGCGGTTACCCGGCGGTCGCCTTCTTCAATGGCGGCGGTCTGGGAGGCGGCGTTCGGCTCTGACATGCCGGTGACGATCATACGGCGCATAATCAGCGCCGTTTCCACCGTGTCCGCCATTGCCAGTTCGCCGGCAAGCCGGGCGGTGAGGGCGGCATTATCCGGGTCGCGCTGCAGCGCCCTGATGACGCCGGCGGTGATTGGCAGACTACCGGTTTTCAGCTTCGCCAGGTTAGTGGAGTTGGGCGGCTCGGATCCGTTAACCAGTTTCACAAGCTGATCCGTGTTCTCTTTTGTTGTTTCCTCAAGAATGGGGGCAAAGCCGGTGCCAGCCTGAGTGGCTCCGGGCTGTTGTTCGTCATCGCCACTGGTGCACTGGGATGCATCGGCGCAGGTACGCAGGGAGCTGTCGCCAACCACCTGGACCACGGCTTTTGCCGCCTCTTCGGCGCTGCCATATTTTGCGCAGGCGCCGCCATTGCAGCTGCTGTTGCTGACAGGCGTGGTGCTCAGCACGGGCAGGCTGTTCATCATGTTGTAGCCGGCGGCGGCCAGGTCGTGCGTGGGACGAATGGCGGGCTGATTCTGCCCGCCGCGCTTCTGTCCGCCTATCCAGTTCTGGCCGGACTTGCCCTGCAGCTTTTCAGAGGCGTTATTAACGCGTACCGCATCGGCATCGCCGCTGTTCACAAGCGATTTGTACTCATCCATGACCGCGCTCTGATTCCATTTATTGTTGCCGGCAAAATTCATCATGCGTTTGGACATGTTCTGACAGTTGAGCTGGGCCTTATCAAATGCCACGCTGCCCTGCAGCACGCCGTTGGTCAGCATGTCGTACAGGCCCGGATTGGCGCGCTGTATCACCATAGCCGGCAGGCTGGCGACTGCGCCGGAGGCCCCCTGAATAACGTCGCTCATCAGGTTTTTATAGCCGCTGGTCACGCCGTTCAGCTGATTGCCCACTGTGGTTTTAAGGTCGAAGTTGCCGCACATCAGATCGCTGCTCCAGCCGATATCCATTCCCAGCTTGCGCATGTTGCTGCGCGTGGCCGGCTGGGAAATAACGGAGCCGCCGCCGAGCGTGTAATAAAGCTTGTCGGATACCGCGCCATTGACGTTTTTGCCGTAGCCGATCGCGCTGTCGTTGACCGACGGCAACGAAACGCCAAAGGCGCCGGACCGGTTATCGTCATCAGCCTGTGCCACGCCGATCGATATGCTGACCAAGATCGCCAGAAAGGCTGGCCTCAGTGTGGTTGGTTTCATAGGTGCCTCTTAAAAATTGGTTGCATACAGAAAGGTCTGGCCGCGCCGCTTGCAGCAGCTGTACGGCTGCCACAGGGCGTAGGCTTCATTGCCGTCCTGAGCTGTTGGATGCGCACCGTCAGGAAAGACGGCGCATGAAGCCGAAAGCGTGGGTGCCAGGCGCTGCCATTTATGATTGGCCGTGCCCGTATT
>NZ_DALZCD010000130.1:0-2198 GCF_031978025.1 Erwinia sp. | reverse complement strand
GCCAGGCGGCCAGTAACCCGCCTTGCGAGTGCCCTTCAGCTGCTGATAAACGTGGATCTGTCCGGATCGGGTGATGATGTCGGCCACGCGCTGGGCGACGACGGCAGAAGCCTTGTCATCGTCGGCCTGACTGACGAATCCCGATCGCGGATAAAGGTTGCCCCACATGTTGGCACGGGCCTGGCTGCCCAGCTCGCGCTGTCCGGGAATAAGCGCCTCCGGATAAAGCGATTCCGGCAGGCCCGTGCGCCACATAAGCGAATCGAGGGTGCTGAGGAAGTAGGGGTTAAATGCCCGGGCCGCGGTGTCGCAGGAGTAGCCAGCAATGCTGCCGCCAATCAGGGAGGTCGCCGGATGCCCGATGGCGTCCGCATATTTAAATTTGATGTTTGACTGACGACGCCCTGCGTCCTTGATGTCAGCGGCGTTTCCTCCGCCGGCGGCGGCGCCACTGGTCAGCCCGCCGTCAACGACGCCGGCAGCCCCGCTCATAAAAGCCATTTCATGCCAAGGATTGCCGCCCGGGCCGGTGTAGGTCGATACCACCACTTCGGGGATGTAGTGCGTCACCTTAACCGAAGTTTTGACCGAGCAGCCAAAGGGTGTACACATCAGCCAGTAGCAGACGCCGCTCACGCGCCAGCTGATACAGTCCTGCGTCACCGCGCTGGCGATAATCCCGGCGGTATTGATGGCGGCAAACGTGGCGGGCACGGCGGCCACGGCCAGAACCGAAGCCGTACCGGCGGCACAGAGATGCTTTCTGAATGAGCCTGCCATCAGCCTGCCCCCTGCGTGCGGTGCAGGCTGGCCTGCGCCACGTCAGCCGTGCCGTATACCACGTCCCGATCATCAAATACGACGGCGGGGTACTTGTGCAGGCCGATTTCCCAGGCGTGAACCACCTGACGATAGGCGCCGGCAATTTGCGCCTGCTTCCGGGGCCAGTCGGGTGACTGAATGACTTGCTGAGCCTGCAGGGCGGCCTGCTGAGGATCTGACGACAGATCACCGAAAATAGTCTGCTGCAGACGATCGGGCCCGTCCAGCCAGACAACTTCGGTGTCGGCGGTAAGATTCAGGGGAGGGTGCTGAGCGTCGGTGAAAACAACGGTGCCTGCCATTACCTGGATTGGTATCAGCAGGGAAAAACACAGGATTGGCCTGATGCGCATTGCAAATCTCCGTCACGGGTATCAGTGTGTCAGCGTGACAGCCCGTGCACAGGGATTCAGCAGTAAACTCTATTTCGGATTTAGAAAATTTTCAGGCCACGCCAGAATTCAGCGTCTGAACAAAAAAGTACGCGAGAGAACATTTGTAGTGACAGGTTTAACCAGAATGGAAAATTGCCCCCTGCGCTTTCGGGAGGCATTTGGAAAAACAGATAAAAACTGACCAATGAAGATTTACTGTTAAATTTTCTTATTCATTTGAGCCATGCCGATATCGAACTTATGATTTTTTGCTGCGTCCAGCACCTCTCCGAGCCCCTGACGTTCAGGTCCGTCCCGGCCATCAAGACCCTCGCCTTCAGAACGATTAAACTTAACAAAGTTATAAATGGTTTCAACGCAAAGCTCAGCCAGTTCGGCTCGCGAACTGGCACTGTCGTTTTCACCATTCTTTAAAAAATTCTCCAATTCCTGAGCAATACTACTTGTGTTTTTCACTAAACAACCCTCTTTGTGATTTATTGAAATAACATAATTCGATCATTGTTAGTTAGTGAAATTAATGTCTTCAAGCATTTTGAAGCAAGATGAGATCGAGTGTTAATTGAAAGCAGATGTTAATTAACGTTGGTCAAAAGGTTTGATTTGATGCTTTGTATTTGCAAAAAAACCGGCCAGATTGGCCGGCTAATTGATACGTCTGAGACGGGCATTACTCCTGAAAAACACTGCTAACCCAGAGCGTCATATACACCATATCCGCCGCGTCGGGCACGTTGACGTACCAGCGGGGCGAGTCAAATTCGTTGTCCAGCGGCAGGCTGGCGCGGCCTTCCTGGGTCACAAGAATATCCGCGCGCTTGCCCCGGCTGTCTTCCAGATGAATGGCGACGCAGCTGTTTTTCCCGATCCGGTGCGGGTTACAGCTAATGGCAACCGGCGGCTGCAGTCGGTCCTTCAGCGCGCCTTTCATGGCCTCAAGCCGCTCCTGGGTGCTCTGCGTGGCGACAGGCTCACCCTGGG
>NZ_DALZCD010000129.1:4705-11930 GCF_031978025.1 Erwinia sp. | reverse complement strand
TTACCGACAGCAACGCGATACTCATCTGGCTGGTAAAACGCTACGCGCCGGACAGCCAGTGGCTGCCGCAGGATCGGTATCAGGAAGTCCAGGTACACCAGTGGCTGGGCAAAGCTGCTGGCGAAATCCGCTATGGTGTGGCCTCGGCCCGGCTGATTAAACAGTTTGGCACGCCGGAAAATTACGCCTCGGCGGTGGCGGTTTCCCGCAAATTTTTACCGCAGATGGAGGCCCATTTGCGCGGCAAACGCTGGCTGGTGGGCGACAGCGCGACGCTTGCCGATCTGGCCTGCTACGCCTATGTTGCCTGCGCGCCGGAGGGGGGCATATCGCTGCGCGATTATGCGGCGATTCGGCAATGGCTGCAAAACGTCGAGTCGCTACCGGGCTTTATCGCGCTGCCTTCGCTGCCGCACCCTGAGGAAGCGGAGTGATGCCCTGTGCCGGCGCCGCAACAGGCAGGCCCCTGACCGCGAGGCGCCAGCTGCATGCTATGCAAAATCGCCTTATGGCATGCGGTCAGAAAGGATTCAGACCCGCAGTAAGCCGCCGTACAGGATGATGCGAGCCGCCGAAGGAGTCCGCCTGGGAAGCCGCTGCTGGCAGCTCGCTATCAGTAGCGGCGGAAATAGAATGGGCGCAGGCGGCGCGTTATTTCATGAAGGTACCGGACTGACTTTATCAATGGCTTCATCTGGCTGGCAGGGGATTTACCGCTTTCGGTTTGCCTGCCCATAAAAAAAGGGTGACGCGATGTCACCCTTTTTATTTGCTGGCGTAGACAGTTAGTTCTGCGTCATGCGGTTCAGCTTAGGCGCGGTCAGCAGCATCAGCACGGCAATTACGCCGGTCACGATACCGATCTGCAAAAAGACATCGCCGTAGACGTGCAGCGACTGCAGCGGATCGGTGATGTTTTCCGGCACCGCCATCAGGTTAGCCACTTTCCCGGCCACCATCGCGGCACCGGCCGTGGTCAGGAACCAGGAGCCCATGATAAAGCCCATCAGGCGCTGCGGCACCAGCTGGGCGACCATCGCCAGACCCAGTCCGGAAATCATCAGTTCGCCCACGCTTTGCAGCGCATAGCTCAGGATCAGCCAGCTTACCGACACGATACCCAGATCGCTGGCGAATTTCGCGCCCAGCGGCAGGACCAGGAACGCGCCGGAGCAGAGCAGCATCCCCAGCGCGAATTTGTGCGGCATGGGCAGACGGTCGCCCATCTTGTTGTAGATTGCTGCCAGCAGCGGGCTGAAAATCATGATCCAGAAAGGGTTCAGCGCCTGGTACTGCTCGGGCTGGAAGGTCAGGCCAAGAATACTGTGTTCAACGTTACGGATGGCAAAAAAGTTCAGGGAGGTTGGCATCTGCATATAGAGCACGAAAAACACGATGGCTTCTACCATCAGCAAAAAGGCAACGATCATTTTACGCCGCGCCGCGCCCTGTAGCGCAAAGGTTTCTTTGGCAAACAGCAGCACGATACCCACAGCGACCGCCCCCAGCAGCAGGCGCGCCACACCCTGATTGTGCAGCATCCAGGTGGCAATCGCGATCAGCACGGCAATGCCGACTATTGTCGCCAGCAGCTTACCTACCTGTAACGGCTGGAAGTCTGGTTTTGAACCATGGCTTTTAACCCAGCGGCGGAAAAACATAAAGTTTACCAGCGTAATCAGCATCCCAACAAACGAGAGCGAGAAAGCCACGTTCCAGCCATAGTGCGCAGCCAGCCATGGCGTGGCGAGCATGGAGAAAAAGGAACCGATGTTAATCGCCATGTAATACATGGTAAATGCACCGTCCAGGCGTGGATCGTCTTTTTCATAGCAGGTAGAGAGCAGCGAAGAAGGGTTGGCTTTAAACAGGCCGTTACCGACGGCGATAGTCGCCATACCGATATAGACCATGCTGACATTGTGGCCTGACCAGGCCACCAGCGCGTAGCCCAGCGCCAGCACCAGCGTGCCCAGCACGATAACGCGTTTGGTACCGAGTACCTTGTCGCCCAGCCAGCCGCCTACGGCGACCAGCCCATAAACCAGCGCGCTAAAAGAGGCGAACAGCGTAATAGACTGTGCTTCGGACATGCCCAGCATCTTGACGAGATAAACCGCCATAATGCCCTGCAGGCCGTAATAACCAAATCGTTCCCAAAGCTCAATTGAAAAAATCAGATAAAAAGATCGGGGTTGTTTAAACGCGTTGAGACTGGTGTTCTCAGGATGTTTGTTTGCAGTTGACACGAATACCTCGGGAGTCGATCGCCTGATTTGAAGCGAAAATTAAGTCGGTTTTCATCAGGACGGGCTTTAGCCGCATAGTTATAAACTCGGAAATCGGCGGTTAATTTCGCCGATTGTGTGCCATCAGGCAAGCATTATTTCAAATCAGGACGGGCGCAGTTTTCCTGGTGTTTATTTCTTTTGCAAAGTGCATCTTTGCTATGAATTGCTGTCTTTACATATATGTTAAACATATTGTTCTGTATTAAGGTTAATGGTTGCACAATACACCCTATTAATAACCTGGCGATAACAGGCAGGCATTTGTCTGCCTGCGGCAAAGTTAAGCAATATTATGCGTGGTTTATGCATGTCAAATCACAAAAAGGAGAGGATTATCACGTTAGTAACGGCGGTGACGCCGTCATCTGCGGGTAAATTTCCGCTTTGTAGGGTGCCATAAGTTATTAATAGGTGAAAAATAACTTCTCTGACCAGGCGAGGTCACTGCCCGATACGGCAGCGAGGCCGTTGTCAGGCGGGACGAAAGATTTATTTAGGTTGTGTAAAGAAGAAGCGCAGCGGCTAAAGCCGCCCAGGCCCAGGCCGATAACTTATTACCTCAATAACTGTACCGGGTGATAATGCTAACAATTTTCAACAATGAAACTGCGCTGGCTACGGGCAATACCCGGACGGCAAACCGTTCGCAGCTGGCGCAATCCATTGAGCGGCTCTCTTCTGGTTTACGCATAAATGGCGCTCACGATGACGCGGCGGGGCAGGCTATTGCTAACCGTATGCAGGCGAACGTCAATGCAGACAGCGCGGTGGGGCGCGGTCTTAACGACGCTATCAGCTACGCGCAGACCGCGGAAAGCGCGCTGGGTAACATCAGTGATATGTTGATTAAGGCCAAAAGCCTTGCGGTCCGGGCAGCTAACGGCACTATGTCGGTGTCCGACCGCCAGAGCTATAACACGGAATATCAGCAGCTGCTGGCGGGCATCAACGGCATCGCCAGCGGCACCGAAATTTTTGGGCAGTTCCCTCTGGCAACCGATCGGCCGGAGCTGCCTCCGGTACTGCTGGGCAATGTGGCGCCTATTGGCACTAAATTCCCGGTAGCCGGACAAAACTACTCCTTTAACTCTGGCGTGATATCGCTCGCATATATTCCGAGCGGCACCACTAACCTCTCTATTACTCTGGATTCGCTGAGCCTGGACGACGACGTGCAGCTTTTTACACGCGACGGCAAGCATTTAGCCGGCACGCCAGTTGATGGCGGCACGCCAGACTATACGTGGGTCAGTAAAGGTGTTACTGACGCCGCCTCTGCGACCAGTAAGCTGATGAGCATCAGCAACGGGTTCAACAGCGGGGCCAGCTACGACGAGGCGGATCTGAATGAAGGTGGCCCTTCCTGGGCGTTAAACGGCAGTAAAACCTCCAGCTATAACGGAATGAACATCACTTATAGCGGCGACGGCGATCGCTATGAAGATGCGACCAGCGGTGCGGCGAACGACGGCACGGTCACCGGCAATACGCTGGAACGGCTCAGCATCGACAACGTTAGCGAAGATCTTATCGTGGTAGTGGTCGGCAACGGGTCGTTCAACAGTAACCTGACCTGGGGCACTCTGCCACAGCCGACCACCACGCCAGCGGTACCGCCGAAACAGAGCCAGCCTCTGGAGGTCATTACCAGCGCTAACTACGGTCAGCCAGTGCAGTCGGATACGCTGGGGCCAACCCCTTCCGATACCAAAACGCTGGGCCTGGATAACACCAGCCTGCTGACCGACGGCGCCATTCGCACGACGATGAACGCGCTGGATGCGGCACTAAATAAAGTCAGCAGTTACCGTTCCGATTATGGCTCGAAGATCAACCGTTACGAGTCGAACAAATCGGTGCTGTCGCAGGAAAGCATCGCGACGCAGGCGGCGCAGAGCCGTATTCAGGATGCGGACTATGCGCAGGAAGCCAGCCAGCTGGCTAAGGCGCAGATTAAAGATCAGGGGCAAACCGCCGTGATGAAGATGGCCAACCAGCAGGCGCAAAACGTCCTGACGCTACTGCGTGATTAATTACGCAAAGAAAGCCGTTGATACATTTGCAAGGGTTCTGACTCTTTATCGTAAGGAGTGGCTGCTCCTGAATCCGCCTGACGCGATCTTCTTTGAAAGTGAATACCTGGCAGATACGCGCTCTTAAAAGCCAGCTTCTGGCACAGCACAGCGCATGTTCTGTTAAGAAGAACTAAGCAAGGGAGCCTGACAGGAGAAGGGTATTGAAGCGGCAGAATAGCTCTTGCGTGCACGTCGGGGAGGGTGAGTCCACTAACATTCCCTGCCGCAAACGGGCAGGGATCTGCCTACTGAAGGGGTTATTGACCGGCCCAGACGGCAGGTTTTCGGCGGTGCCAGGGAAACGCCCGCTCCAGCTGGCCTGCAAGCTGTAATAGAAGCGGCTCCTGATTGAATCCCGCCAGAAACTGCATTCCGATCGGCAGGTGGCTTGACGGGCTGAGCCCCAGCGGCACGGACATGGCCGGCGTGCCGCAGACATTAGCCAGGGCGGTAAAAGGGGACTGGTCAAACACGTGGTGCATCCAGCCGCGTCCATCCAGCGTGTCCTGATGACGATTGTAATGACCCAGTTCGGTTGGCAGAGCGGGCAAAACAGGCGTCAGCAACATATCGTACTGCTGATAAAATTGCCCCATGCGCTGGGTGACAGCGTTACGCATGTGCATTGCGCCGACCATCTCAACGGCGCTCAGTTCGTGGCCAAGCTGCCACAGCGCCAGATTCGATGGCTCAAGCGTATCGGCGTTAACCGACCTGTTCATCGCCCCAGCCAGCGCGTCGATCCAGGCCGCGGTATTCGCTGCCCAGAAACGCGTATTCATTTCTACAAAAGCCTCCCAGCGGCCGATATCCAGTGTGGCTTCCTCTGGCTGATGTCCAAGCGCGATAAGCTGTCCGACGGTCTGCTCCAGTGCGGCCACCACTTCCGGATCGCTGCGTCGGCCATTTAAAGGATGCGTTATCACGCCGATCCTGAGTGGGCGGGGGGCTTGCACTGCACTCTCTCTCAGCGTGTTATGCGTAGCGGCAATAATAAAAGGATCGCCAGCCGTATTTCCCTGCACGGCGTCCAGTAAAGCCGCGCTGTCCCGCACCGTACGGCTGACGAAGCCATGTACCGCCAGGCCTGACCACACTTCGTCCACTTCCGGCCCCATGCTGATGCGCCCACGGCTGGGCTTCAGGCCAAACAAGCCGTTGGCTGAGGCCGGTACGCGAATCGACCCTCCTCCATCAGTGGCATGGGCAGCAGGGACCATCCCTGATGCTACCGCCGCCGCCGAACCACCGCTCGATCCTCCGGCGCTGTAGCGCTTGTTCCACGGGTTAACTGTTCCGCCATTAAAGCGCGGCTCTGTGGTGGTGCTGGCGGCCAGCTCCGGCGTGGTCGTGCGGCCCAGCAGCACCAGTCCGGCCTGCCGCATTTTCTGTGTCAGGGTAGAATCCTGAGCGGACACGTAACCGGCTGTCAGGCGGCTCCCCAGTTCGTTACGACGACCGCTAACGGCAATGCCGAGATCTTTAACCAGCATGGGCACGCCCTGTAACGGGCCTTGCAGGTTGGCTGGCTCATCCTGCCAGATTTCAATGACGGCATGGATTTCGCCGTTCACTTTTTCTATCGCCTTGATGGCCGCCTGGTTGACTTCCTCAGGCGTGACATCGCCCTGAGCAATCAGCATGGCGAGGCCGACAGCGTCGCAAGATGTGTAGTCTGAAAGATTCATAATGATCCGGTTCGTTGCTAAGAAGACCTTGACACCCTGAGAGTGTATACTGGTTAGTATCGAATGATACCGATTGGTATCGTACGATACTAACCAGTATCATTGCAGCGAGGAAATATGCCTACACTCTCACAACCGCGTCTTCCCCCGCGCGATCGCCTTCTTCAGGCGGCAGAAACGCTTTTTTATCAGGACGGCATCACCCGAGTGACCGTAGATGCCATTGCCGAAAAAGCGCAATCCACGAAAATGACGCTTTATCGCCACTTTGCTTCTAAAGAAGCCCTGGTATTGGCGTGGATCGGATTACTGATTGAAGATTATGGTCAGGTATTCGACAGGCTTGCCGAACAGTTTCCGCACGAACCCACCGCCCGGATTAGGGGTTTTGGGGCGTTTCTGGCTGATAATCTTACCGGCACGCTGCAGCGCGGCTGCCCCTTTACCAACACACTGGCGGAAACCACCGGGCAATTCCCGGAGGTGAGGGCGTTGATTTTTGCTCACAAGCAGCGGCAGTTTCAACGGCTGGTGGACTGGTGCACTGAGGCAGGCTCGGCCGAGCCTCAGGCGCTGGCAAAAGAGATTACGCTGCTGCTGGAAGGCTTGCAGGTGGTGGCGCAGAATGGGGGCTTTGAGGATCCGGCTGGCTTCGTGCTTGAAAAATTAGCTACAAGGCTGGATGGCCTGACGGCTACAAAGCCAGGCTGAAAAGGCTCTGGTAAAGGCGAGGCCTGGGTTTACCCGGCGATCGGTAGCCGACTTGGTGTCAGGCCGTTTTCTCACATCCAACGCTCTGTGGCTTTTTATCGCTGGCCGACAGGGCGGCAGGTCTCTGTTTCGCATCGAACGCTCTGTGGCTTTCTATCGCCAGTCAACAGGGTATCCTCACGTCTGACTTTCAGACGGCCTTATATCATTAACCGACAGGGCGGCAGGTCGCTGTTTCGCATCGAACGCTCTGTGGCTTTTTATCGCCAGTCAACAGGGTATCCCCACGTCTGACTTTCAGGCGGCCTTATATCATTAACCGACAGGGCGGCAGGTCGCTGCTTCACATCCAATCGCTCTGTGGCTTTTTATCGACAGTCAACAGGGCGGCAGGTCGCTGTTTCCCATCGAACGCTCTGTGGCTTTTTATCGCCAGTCAACAGGGTATCCCCACGTCTGA
>NZ_DALZCD010000129.1:0-4605 GCF_031978025.1 Erwinia sp. | reverse complement strand
CTTTCAGGCGGCCTTATATCATTAACCGATATGGCGACAAGTCGCTGTTTCGCATTCAATCGCTCTGTGGCTTTTTATCGCCAGTCGACAGGGCGGCAGGTCTCTGTTTCGCATCGAACGCTCTGTAGCTTTTATCGCCAGTCAACAGGGTATCCTCACGTCTGACTTTCAGGCGGCCTTATATCATTAACCGATAGGGCGGCAGGCCAGTTTTCGCGATTAACGATTGAAATAATCACCGCTTTTATCGTGAAAAGAGGGGGTTACTGCCTGCGAAAGCCCTTTTAACTCCCTCCGCACGGGTAGCGAATCTCTATCAATAAAAAATATAAAATACAGACACTTATTGCAATTTTCCTGTTGCCAGTTCGTTAACTTTCGTCGCACTTTTACGGCTGTTATTTTTTTCTTGATTGAACGTTCAATATAAAATGTCTATAATCTTCTTCATTCAATAGTTGAAACCGATTAAGCGATGCCAAAAGTTGGAATGAAAGCCATTCGTCAGGCGCAGTTGATCCACGCGACGCTGACGGTCATTGACCGGGTCGGGCTGGCCGATGCCAGCCTGGCGCTGATCGCCAGAGAAGCGGGCGTCTCAACAGGGATTGTCAGCCACTACTTTGGCGACAAAAACGGTCTGCTGGACGCCTGCATGCGCCAGATCCTGTTAGACCTCTACCGGGCGGTGGAGCATCATCGCAGCGTCGCGGTTGATGAGCCGCAGGCGCAAATCCGGGCGATCATTGACGGCAACTTCGACGACTCGCAGATTGCCGGCCCGGTGCTGAAAACCTGGCTGGCGTTCTGGAGCAGCAGCCTGCATCAGGCCGATTTGCAGCGTCTGCAGCGTATTAACGATCGTCGGCTACATTCCAACCTGACGGCTCAGTTTGCCAGAGCGCTGCCGGTTGAGGCAGCACGGGCGGCGGGCGCCAGCATGGCCGCGCTGATCGATGGCCTTTGGCTACGCATGACGCTAGCCCCCCAACCGATGGCGCAGGGGCTGCTCGATGCGCGTCAGCTTTGCTACCAAAATCTTGCGCTGTGGCTTTCCGGCCCGGCAACTTAACCCTTAAAGGAGGAGACATGGCCGATATGCAACGCCGTGGACTTTATATCAATGGCCGCGAAGAAGCGGGTCAGGGCGAAACATTTACCACCATCAACCCCGCGAATGGCGAAGTGCTGGCGGAAATTACCTCGGCCAGCCAGCAGGACATCGATCGCGCGGTCGCCTCCGCCGAAGCCGGTCAGCGTATCTGGCGCAGCTATACGCCGGTTGAACGTAGCCGCGTGCTGCTGAAAGCCGTGGCGCTTCTGCGCGAGCGCAACGACGAGCTGGCCGCGCTGGAAACCGCCGATACCGGTAAGCCACTGAGCGAAACGGAAGCGGTCGATATCGTAACCGGCGCGGACGTGCTGGAATACTATGCAGGTTTGGCCGTAGCGGTAGAAGGCGAGTCAATCCCGCTGCGTGACAGCGCGCTGGTTTACACCCGCCGCGAGCCGCTGGGCGTTTGCGCCGGTATCGGTGCCTGGAACTACCCAATCCAGATCGCCATGTGGAAAAGCGCGCCTGCGCTGGCTACCGGCAACGCCATGATTTTTAAACCGAGCGAAGTCACGCCGCTCAGCGCACTGGAACTGGCGAAAATTTTCACCGAAGCCGGCCTGCCGGACGGTGTCTTTAACGTGGTGCAGGGCGCAGGCAGCGTCGGACAGGGTCTGAGCCAGCATCCAAAAATCGCCAAGGTCTCCTTCACCGGCGAAGTCAACACCGGCAAACGCGTAATGGCGGATGCGGCGCTGGCTAACCTTAAGTCGGTGACTATGGAGCTGGGTGGCAAATCGCCATTAATTATTTTTGAAGATGCCGAGCTAGAGCGTGCCGTAGACGGCGCCATGATGGCTAACTTCTACAGCACCGGTCAGGTCTGCACCAACGGGACGCGCGTGTTTATCCATCGCTCCCTGAAGGCGGAATTTGAAAAGCGTCTGCTGGAAAAAATGCGCGGCATTAAGTGCGGCGATCCAACGCGTCCGGAAACCAATTTTGGCCCATTGGTCAGCGAAGAGCACTGCCAGAAAGTGGTTTCCTATATGGAAACAGGTAAGCAGGAAGGCGCGCGTCTGCTGACCGGCGGTTCCCGTATTACCGAAGGGGAACTGGCAAAAGGCTACTACGTAGAACCTACCGTGTTCACTGACTGCGCTGATGACATGCGGATTGTGCAGGAAGAGATCTTTGGCCCGGTGATGAGCGTGCTGGTCTTTGATAACGAGCAGGAAGTGATCGATCGCGCTAACGACACCGAATACGGCCTGGCCGCTGGCGTGTTTACCACTTCGCTGAACCGTGCGCACCGCGTTATTCATCAGCTGGAAGCAGGCATCTGCTGGGTGAACAGCTGGGGCGAATCGCCTGCGCCAATGCCGGTCGGTGGCTACAAGCAGTCCGGCGTAGGACGTGAAAACGGCCTGGAAACCCTGCATCACTATACGCGCACCAAATCTGTACTGATTGAAATGGGTGACTATCCGTCCGCGTTCTGATGACGCTGTACTCATAACATTTTTTTGCTGCGGCGCAGGCCGCAGCGTTTTGGAGGTTTAATGCAGAAATTTGACTATATCATTATCGGCGCCGGCTCCGCTGGCAACGTGCTGGCCACGAGACTGACTGAGGATGCTGACGTATCGGTACTTTTACTGGAAGCAGGCGGCAAGGACCACCGCTGGGATTTCCGTACCCAAATGCCAGCCGCTTTGGCTTATCCGCTGCAGGGGAAACGCTATAACTGGGCGTATGAAACCGATCCTGAGCCAAAAATGAACAATCGCCGCATGGAGTGCGGACGCGGTAAAGGGCTTGGTGGCTCCTCGCTGATTAACGGCATGTGCTATGTGCGCGGTAACGCGATGGATTATGACAACTGGGCCAGCAAGAAAGGTCTGGAGAATTGGTCATACCTTAACTGCCTGCCTTATTTCCGCAAAGCGGAGAAGCGTGATATCGGCGAAAACGACTATCACGGCGGCGAAGGCTATCTGAGCGTAACTACGCCGAAAAAGGGCAACAATCCCCTGTTCCGCGCCTTTATTGATGCGGCGGTACAGGCAGGCCACCATGAAACCGACGATATGAACGGCTACCGTCAGGACGGCTTTGGCCCAATGGACCGCACCGTTACACCGCAGGGCCGTCGCTCAAGCACCGCGCGCGGTTATCTGGACGTGGCGAAGCAGCGTTCAAACCTGACGATTGTGACCCACGCGCAGACCGACCGTATCCTGTTTGAAGGAAAAACCGCCGTCGGCGTTTGCTGGCTGCGTAACGGCAAGGAAGAGCAGGCGATCGCCACGCGTGAAGTGCTGCTGTGTGCAGGTGCTATCGCCTCGCCGCAAATTCTGCAGCGATCCGGCGTAGGCCCGGAAGAGTGGCTGCGCGAGCTGGATATCCCGGTTGTGCATGCGCTACCGGGTGTAGGCCGCAATCTGCAGGACCACCTGGAAGTTTACATGCAGTTCCGCTGCAAAAAGCCGGTCAGCCTCTATCCGTCACTGCAATGGTGGAACCAGCCAGCGATCGGGGCAGAGTGGCTGTTCAACGGCACCGGCACCGGTGCCAGCAACCAGTTTGAGGCGGGCGGCTTTATCCGCAGCGACGACAAGCCGGACTGGCCGGATCTGCAATATCACTTCCTGCCGGTCGCCATCAACTACAACGGCAGCAGCCCGGTAAAAGAGCACGGTTTCCAGGCGCACGTCGGCCCAATGCGGTCCATGAGCCGTGGTCGCGTCAAACTGACCTCGAAACATCCGTATGCCGCGCCGTCGATCTTCTTTAACTACATGTCAGAAGATCGCGACTGGGAAGAGTTCCGCAGCGCAGTGCGCCATACTCGTGAAATCATGCGTCAGCCTGCCCTGGCAGAATACTGCGGTGAAGAGATCCAGCCGGGCGCGGCGGTGCAGACCGACGAGCAAATTGATGCCTTTATCCGCGATCATGCCGAAACGGCCTATCACCCCTGCGGCAGCTGCGCGATGGGCAACGACGATATGGCAGTAGTGGATGCAGAAGGGCGCGTGCACGGAATGCAGAAGCTACGCGTAGTGGATGCTTCCATTATGCCGCAGATCACCACCGGCAACCTGAATGCGCCCACCGTCATGATCGCCGAGAAGATGGCCGATCTGATCCGTGGCCGCACGCCGCTGGCCGCTTCCAAAGCGGATTACTACCGCCTGGCGCGGGAAAAAGCCGAGGCTGAACAGGCACAGGCGGAAGGCGTGGCCTGAGAGCAGCCGCCTCCTGAAGCAGGATAAAGCTTGCTTTAGGGGCGGCCTGTTGGGCTCCGATTAAAAAATGCACGTAACGACTATGCAGCCCGTTACGTGCATTTTTGTATCAGCCGGACTTGCTCTAAACTGTCTGCTTGTCTGCTTGTCTGCTTGTCTGCTTGTCTGCTTGTCTGCTTGTCTGCTTGTCTGTCTGCCCGATTGACTACCTACCTACCTACCTACCTACCTACCTACCTACCTGACTGCCTGACTGCCTGACTGCCTGACTGCCTGACTGCCTGACTGCCTGACTGCCTG
>NZ_DALZCD010000128.1:0-11960 GCF_031978025.1 Erwinia sp. | reverse complement strand
GGGAAAGGGCTATTGATAGCGCGGCCAATGCGGGCGTGGACGCGCTCATTTTGGCCGACATTGCTATGCTGGAATATGCCTCCCGCCGTTACCCCCATATTGAACGGCACGTCTCCGTTCAGGCTTCTGCCACCAATACCGAAGCGATAAAATTTTACCAGCGCCACTTTGACGTAGCGCGGGTGGTGCTTCCGCGCGTGCTTTCCGTGCACCAGGTTCGCCAGCTCGCCCGTACGTCGCCCGTCCCGCTTGAAGTCTTTGCCTTCGGCAGCCTGTGTATTATGGCCGAGGGGCGCTGTTATCTCTCTTCCTGGCTGACCGGCGAGTCGCCCAATACCGTAGGCGCCTGCTCGCCCGCGCGTTTTGTCCGCTGGCAGCAAACGCCGGAAGGGCTGGAATCACGCCTCAACAACGTCTTGATCGATCGCTACAGCGCACATGAAAACGCCGGGTACCCTACGTTGTGCAAAGGACGTTATAAAGTTGAGGAAACGCCCTATCACACCCTGGAGGAACCAACCAGCCTGAATACGCTTGAGCTGCTCCCGGCCCTGTTGGGAATGAATATTGCCTCGGTCAAAATAGAAGGTCGTCAGCGCAGCCCGGCCTATGTCGAACAGGTAACGAAAATCTGGCGGCAGGCGATCGACCACTGCAAGGCCGATCCGCAAAATTTTGCCGTGCAGCAGAACTGGATGTCCGCGCTCAGCGCCCTGAGCGAGGGTACGCAAACCACGCTGGGCGCTTACCATCGTCAATGGCAGTAGGAAAAATCATGAAGTATGCGTTAGGGCCGGTGCTTTGGTACTGGCCAAAAGAGGATTTGTACGCCTTTTATCAGGTGGCCGCCGCCAGTCAGGCCGACATTATTTATCTGGGTGAGGCCGTGTGCAGCAAACGCCGTGCCGTAAAATTCGCCGACTGGATGGGGCTGGCGAAAGAGCTGGTCAGCGCGGGCAAGCAGGTTGCGCTAAGCACGCTGGCGCTGGTTGAGTCATCTTCGGAACTGACCGAGCTGAAACGCTACGTCGATAACGGTGACTTCCTGATTGAAGCCAACGATATGGGCACGGTAAATATGGCTGCCGAAGCCGGGCTGCCTTTTGTCGCCGGTCATGCGCTGAACTGCTACAACGCCATGACGCTGCGACTGCTGAATAAATTGGGGATGGTGCGCTGGTGTATGCCGGTCGAGCTTTCACGCGACTGGCTCTGCGCGCTATTAACACAGTGCGAAGAACTGGGGATCCGTGGCCGGTTCGAGGTAGAAGTACTGGGGTATGGCTATTTGCCGCTGGCCCTCTCCGCCCGCTGCTTTACGGCGCGCGCGGAGGATCGCAGCAAAGACGACTGTCAGACCTGCTGCATTAACTACCCGCAAGGTAGAACGGTGCGCTCACAAGAGGATCAGCAAGTGTTTGTGCTGAACGGCATTCAGACCATGAGCGGCTACTGCTATAATTTAGGCAACGATCTGGTTTCCATGCAGGGCATGGTGGACATTGTCCGCTTCTCGCCGCAGGGTACCGACACGCTGGAAGTGATAAATGCCTTTCACGCGAATGAAACAGGCCATGCACCGTTAACGCTGGTTGACCAGCAGCACTGTAACGGTTACTGGCGGCAGGTGGCCGGTCTGACGCTGGTGAAGTAACCGCATCAGGCCACCGTAACCGGACAGGCGTCATTCGTTTTAGGAAAGGCATACTTATCTTTCCTCAGGTCCCGGGCTGGCGTAAAGTGCTGCAAATTGCCAATCTGCCTGCCCGAAGATCGCTTAGGCTGTGTATTTGCGCAGGCGCGTAGCCTGGAAATAAAGTGAGCGATTATGTCTGATAAAAAAAATGCCTCCCTGTCCGTGCTCGATCTGGCCCCTATCCCTCAGGGCGCGACCGCGCGTGACGCTTTTCACACCTCGCTGGCCATGGCACAGCAGGCGGAAAAACTCGGTTTCAACCGCTACTGGCTGGCTGAGCACCACAATATGACCGGCATCGCCAGCGCGGCGACGTCGGTTCTGATTGGCTACCTGGCCGCCAATACCAACACGTTAAAGCTCGGTTCCGGCGGCGTCATGCTGCCGAACCATGCGCCGCTGGTAATTGCCGAACAGTTCGGTACGCTGGAGTCGCTCTATCCAGGGCGAATTGATTTAGGCCTGGGACGTGCGCCCGGCTCCGACCAGCGCACCATGATGGCGCTGCGTCGCCATATGAGCGGCCATATAGATAATTTCCCGGCGGATGTGGAAGAGATAGTCGGCTGGTTTGATGCTGAACCGGGCAAAGCGCCTGCCGTCCAGCCGGTACCGGGTCTGGGCCTGAAAATTCCCGTCTGGCTGCTTGGCTCAAGCCTGTACAGCGCTCAGCTTGCGGCGAAGCTGGGTCTGCCGTTCGCTTTTGCTTCGCATTTTGCGCCCGATATGCTGTTCCAGGCGCTGCACCTTTATCGCGAAAACTTTAAGCCTTCGGCTCGTCTTGCGCAGCCGCACGCGATGGTTTGCGTCAACGTGGTTGCCGCCGACAGCGAGCGTGACGCCCGCTTCCTGTTTACCTCGATGCAGCAGCAGTTCGTTAACTTACGCCGTGGTCAGCCAGGACCGCTGCCTGCGCCAGTAGAAAACATGGATAACCTGTGGTCGCCATCGGAACAATATGGCGTGCAGCAGGCGTTAAGCATGTCGATAGTGGGCGATCTGGACAAAGTGCGTCACGGCCTGTCCGCGCTTATGCGTGAGACGCAGGCGGATGAAATCATGGTTAATGGCCAGATTTTTGATAAAGAGGCGAGACTACGTTCGTTCGCGCTGACGATGGAAGCTTACCGTTCGCTGTAATCGATCGGGCGGGGAAACCCTCTTTCCCGCCCTACCACCCCAACAAAACGGCTACCCTGCGGGCCGTTAGCCTCTCTCTGTTTCTTCAGCACGTTTAAAAAGGCAAAAAAAATGCCGGCCACTTACGTGGCCGGCATCAGACTAGCTATCGGTTATCAGGCATCACGACGACGAGTCGGTGCTGCACCGTCTTCACGACGTGGGCTGCGACCGTCACGGCTGAAACCGCCAGGACGACGTTCGCCGCTACCGCTGCGCTCGTTGCTGAAACGACGACCGCCTTCGCTACGGCCACCTTCGCTACGTGCGCCGCCGAAACCGCCGCGACCTGCACCCGCACCCGGGCCACCGCGACGCTCACCGCCACGATCGTTGCTGCGAGGCTGAGCATCGCCAATCAGCTGCATGTTCATTGGCTTGTTCAGAATACGCGTACGGGTGAAATGAGACAGGATGTCGCCCGGCATACCTTTTGGCAGCTCAATGGTAGAGTGCGTGCCAAACAGTTTGATGTTGCCGATGTAGCGGCTGCTGATATCACCTTCGTTAGCGATAGCGCCAACAATGTGGCGAACTTCAACGCCGTCATCACGACCCACTTCAATACGGTAAACTTCCATATCACCTACGTCACGACGTTCACGACGTGGACGCTCGGCACCATCACGGCTTTCGCGAGGACCACGG
This sequence comes from Erwinia sp., assembly GCF_031978025.1. Classification (NCBI taxonomy): domain Bacteria; kingdom Pseudomonadati; phylum Pseudomonadota; class Gammaproteobacteria; order Enterobacterales; family Erwiniaceae; genus Erwinia; species Erwinia sp. The sequence continues at coordinate 8,437 of NZ_DALZCD010000128.1, read as the reverse complement.
TCTGGACGGTCACCACGACGATCGTCACGCTCTTTGAACTCACGACGCGGACGTGGAGCCGGATCTGCCGGAACGATCAGCGGACGTTCGCCCTGTGCCATTTTCAGCAGTGCAGCGGCCAGCGTTTCGATATCCAGCTCTTCTTCCGCAGGCTGCATTTTGCTCAGCAGCGCACGGTACTGTTCCAGATCGCTGCTTTCCAGCTGCTGCTGAACCTTAGCGGCGAACTTAGCCAGACGACGCTCGCCCAGCAGCTCTGCGTTTGGCAGCTCTACTTCAGGAATAGTCAGCTTCATGGTGCGTTCGATGTTGCGCAGCAGACGACGCTCGCGGTTCTCAACGAACAGCAGCGCGCGGCCAGCACGACCCGCACGACCGGTACGGCCGATACGGTGAACGTAAGATTCGGCATCCATTGGGATGTCGTAGTTCACGACCAGGCTGATACGCTCAACGTCCAGACCACGTGCCGCTACGTCGGTAGCGATCAGGATATCCAGACGGCCATCTTTCAGGCGCTCCAGCGTCTGCTCACGCAGAGCCTGGTTCATGTCACCGTTCAGCGCTGCACTGTTATAGCCGCTGCGCTCCAGCGCTTCAGCTACTTCCAGCGTAGCGTTTTTGGTACGCACGAAAATAATTGCCGCATCAAAATCTTCTGATTCCAGGAAGCGCACCAGCGCGTCGGTCTTACGACCGTAAGCGGTCCAGTAGCTCTGGCTGATATCAGGACGCGTGGTCAGGCTTGACTGAATACGCACTTCCTGAGGATCTTTCATGAAGCGTTTGGTAATACGGCGAATCGCTTCTGGCATGGTGGCAGAGAACAGCGCGGTCTGATGATCGGCCGGGATCTGCGCCATAATCGTTTCAACGTCTTCGATGAAGCCCATACGCAGCATTTCATCGGCTTCGTCCAGCACCAGGCCGCGCAGGTTAGAAAGGTCTAACGTGCCGCGTTTCAGGTGGTCCAGCAGACGACCAGGCGTACCCACAACAACCTGTGGACCCTGGCGCAGTGCACGCAGCTGTACGTCGTAACGCTGGCCGCCGTAAAGGGCCACTACGTTAAGACCGCGCATGTGTTTAGAGAATTCAGTTACGGCTTCCGCAACCTGAACCGCCAACTCACGAGTTGGTGCCAGCACCAGGATTTGAGGTGCTTTCAGGTTGCTGTCAATGTTGTGTAGCAGGGGCAGCGAGAACGCTGCAGTTTTGCCGCTACCGGTCTGTGCCATACCCAGTACGTCACGGCCCGCCAGCAGATGTGGGATACACTCTGCCTGGATCGGAGATGGCTTGACGTAGCCCATGCCGTTAAGTGATTCAAGGATGGATTCGTTCAGACCCAGGTCAGCAAAAGTGGTTTCAATTTCAGTCATGTAGTACACGTGCCTCTTAGATTGCGGCGGCCAGTCTACATAACTCGTCGTGAAAACATTCAGTCATTTTCATCAAAAAGTGTGAACCGGCTCAAATTAGTGGTTTCGACGAACAAGAAAGCCCTCACCCGTGAAGATGATGACATTTCAAAAATCAGGACAAAAAAAGTTCGTCAGCTATTGCTGGTCAGATTCTGATAAATCGTCTTGTGTCTGGCCGAGTAGCGCCAGCTCCAACAATGCGTATCGGTGCTCAACAAAGTTATGGACGTTGTTGGCAACCGTCAGCTTGAACAACGCTTCTGCGTTGTCCTTCTCCCCCAGACTTAGGTAATGTTTACCTAAATAGAAGTTGGTTTCACTGAGATGTTCAGCGAGCGAGGTGTTATCCGTTGCGTCCGCCTTGAGCCTCTCCATCAGCGTTTTTTCGCTGATACGGCCCAGGTAGAACTCGACAATATTCCATCCCCATTGGTCTCTGACCGCTTTATCGTAACGCTGTTTCAGCGCCACTTCTGCCTTGTCGGCGCTCATCTCGCGTTCATCGAGATAGAGCCAAAGGCTGCGGAAAGGATCGTTAGGATCGTCTTGATAAAACGCCAGCAGATCATCTTGCGCTAGTTTAAATCTTCCACCGTAGTAGAGTGCGATTCCGCGATTTAAACGCGCGTAATTGTAAGTTGGATCAAGCTCAAGTACAGAATCAAACGCTTCGTAGGCGGCATCAAAGTTGCCCGCCTGCGTCAAATATATGCCTAAGTAATTGAATACTTCCGGCATATCCGGTCTGACAGACAGCGCTTGTGAAAAATCATTTCGCGCCAGTGCTCTCAAACCTAAACTATCATACAACACTCCGCGCTCATATAACAGCTGTGCGCGTTCATCATCGGTTAATGCCCGACTGGCAAGTATTTGTTCCATGCGCGCCAGGATCACTTCCTGCTGCAACGTAGGCTGTAGCGGAACAGCCAAAACCTCGTTGTTACGCCAATCCGGGTTGCTGCATCCTGCCAGCGTTAAAGCTGTCGCAACGAAACACCAGCGCAAAAAAGGCTTCATTCACCACTCCCAAATACAAACAATGGGATGATAATCCTTTCATCCGCCTGCCGTGCACAAGGTGTCGTCCTGTCCTCGCGATGGAACAGCTCTCCACGTCGCCGCGGAGAGCTTAGTGTGCTGCTTATTCTGCTGAAGCTTCTGGCGCAGGTGCCGCTGCCGTTTCCGGCTCGGCTGCTTCTTTGATGCTCAGGCGCACACGGCCCTGGCGATCAACTTCCAGTACCTTCACCGGCACTTCCTGGCCCATCTGCAGATAGTCAGTGACTTTCTCTACGCGCTTGTCAGCGATTTGAGAAATGTGCACCAGGCCTTCTTTACCGCCGCCGATGGCAACGAAAGCACCGAAGTCCACGATGCGGGTCACTTTACCGTTGTAAATGCGGCCCACTTCGATTTCTGCCGTGATTTCTTCGATACGACGAATAGCGAATTTCGCTTTGTCGCCGTCGGTCGCCGCAATTTTCACCGTACCGTCATCTTCGATTTCGATGGTGGTGCCGGTTTCTTCGGTCAGCGCACGGATAACCGAGCCGCCTTTACCAATGACGTCTTTGATTTTGTCCGGGCTGATCTTGATAGTATGGATGCGCGGAGCGAACTGCGAAATATCGCCGCGTGGCGTGCTGATAGCCTGTTCCATGACGCCCAGGATATGCAGACGTGCACCTTTAGCCTGATTCAGCGCCACCTGCATGATTTCACGGGTGATGCCTTCAATTTTAATGTCCATCTGCAGCGCGGTGATGCCTTCACGGCTACCGGCTACTTTGAAGTCCATATCGCCCAGGTGATCTTCGTCGCCCAGGATGTCAGACAGGACAACAAAGTTATCGTTATCTTTAACCAGACCCATCGCGATACCGGCTACGGCCGCTTTGATCGGCACACCTGCATCCATCAGTGCCAGAGACGCACCGCAAACGGAAGCCATAGAAGACGAGCCGTTAGATTCGGTGATTTCAGACACGACGCGCACAGTGTACGGGAACGCATCGCCTTTCGGCATCACAGCCAGCACGCCGCGCTTCGCCAGACGACCGTGACCAATTTCACGACGCTTAGGCGAGCCTACCATACCGGTTTCACCTACGGAGTACGGAGGGAAGTTGTAGTGGAACAGGAAGTTGTCGGTGCGCTCACCCATCAACTCATCCAGGTTCTGAGCGTCACGCGCGGTACCCAGCGTAGCCGTTACCAGCGCCTGAGTTTCGCCACGCGTAAACAGCGCGGAACCGTGAGTACGTGGCAGCACACCGGTGCGGACGTCCAGACCACGGATCATATCTTTTTCACGACCGTCGATACGCGGCTCGCCACGCAGAATGCGGCTACGCACCACGTTCTTTTCCAGGCCGTGCAGGATGTCGCTGATTTCGCCATCGTCCAGGCTTGCGTCTTCCGCCAGCAGCGCTGCGGTGGTTTCAGACTTGATCACGTCAACCTGAGCGTAACGCTCCTGTTTTTCGGTGATGCGGTAAGCATCGCTCAGACGGGATTCAGCCAGCGCGGCGATACGGCTGTGCAGCGCTTCGTTAACGGCTTCCGGCTGCCATTCCCAGCGAGGCTTGCCCGCTTCGGCAACCAGCGCTTTGATATTTTCAATCACAACCTGCTGCTGCTCGTGGCCAAATACCACGGCGCCCAGCATCTGATCTTCGCTTAACAGCTCGGCTTCGGATTCCACCATCAGCACGGCACCTTCGGTACCGGCAACAACCAGATCCAGCTTGCTTTCTTTCAGCTCATCGCTGGTTGGGTTCAGCACGTACTGGTCGTTGATATAGCCTACGCGAGCAGAACCAATAGGGCCGTTAAAAGGAATACCTGACAGGCTCAGCGCAGCGGAAGCACCGATCATGGCAACGATATCCGGGTTAACCTGTGGGTTAACGGAAACCACGGTGGCAATCACCTGGACTTCGTTAACAAAGCCTTCCGGGAACAGCGGACGAAGCGGACGGTCAATCAGACGCGCAATCAGCGTTTCGCCTTCGCTTGGACGGCCTTCACGGCGGAAGAAGCTACCCGGGATACGACCAGCAGCGTAGGTACGCTCCTGATAGTTGATGGTCAGAGGGAAGAAGTCCTGACCCGGCTTGGCTTTTTTCTGACCGACAACGGTCACAAATACGGCGGTGTCGTCCATGCTGACCATAACGGCAGCGGTGGCCTGACGAGCCATCATACCGGTTTCAAGCGTGACGGTATGCTGACCATACTGGAATTTTTTTACGATCGGATTCAGCAAAATTATGTCCTTAACGTTCCTGGCAAGTATTTTTCCTGCCGTGACTCTTAAATCCTCATTGCATCCTCGCGACTAATGACAACCCTAATCCCTTATGGGACAAAGCCTCTCATTAGCCGCGCGAACCTCTGCAACTGAAGATCACACCCAGCAACAATACAATAGTTTGACCTGGATTGCTGCCGCCTCACTGAAAAAAGGGGCCATAAAGGCCCCTTTTTAGCGAAACTCGTACAAATCTGCCTTTTTTCCATTTTTCCCTGCCACGAATGACAAGAGAGAGGAAAGCAGACTGCAAGACTTAGCGACGCAGACCCAGACGCTCGATCAGGCTGGTGTAACGTGCAACGTCTTTACGCTTCAGGTAATCCAGCAGCTTACGACGCTGTGAAACCATGCGCAGCAGACCGCGACGGCTGTGGTGGTCTTTTTTGTGCTCAGAGAAGTGACCCTGCAGATGGTTAATCTGAGCGGTCAGCAGAGCAACCTGAACTTCGGTAGAACCACTGTCGTTAGCATCACGGCCGTAATCAGCAACGATCTGCGCTTTGTTTTCTGCACTTAGAGACATTTTACTACTCCAAATTTTAAGATAAATGTACAGGCGCCGATCTCTAATTCAGCCACCCAATGTAAAGCCGCGCCATTCTACTCTGAGCCTGTGGCTTTCGCAAATGATGCGTCGGAATATTCTACTACCAGTCGACGCGGCGCTACGCGGCCATCTTCAGCCACTTCTGCCATGCCGATAAATTTACGCGCTTCACCTTCCGTTACGCGTACCAGCCCGGAAGCCGGTACGTTCGCCGCCTGCACCGGCATCCCCTGTTTGAACCAGGCCGCCGCGCTGACGAGCAAGTTTACTTCAGGGTAGGCCTCTGCCGGGCTGTCCATCGGCATCAGTAGCGGATCGAGTAGCTCTGCCGCCGGGCGATCGCTACGCGCGGCTTCTTCGCTCAGCGCCTGCAACTGCTCCAGCGTAACCATCGCGGCAATCGGATAGGTAGCTACCTGCAGACGGCGCAGAAAAATCACGTGCGCACCGCAGCCCAGTATCTCGCCTAGATCGTCCGTAATGGTACGGATGTAAGTCCCTTTAGAGCAGTGGATTTCCAGCTCCAGCTCCGTTCCTTCAAGACGAATAAATTTTAGCTCGTAAACGGTAATGCTGCGTGCTTCACGAGGCACTTCAACGCCTTCACGCGCATATTCATAGAGCTTACGCCCCTGATATTTGAGCGCGGAATACATCGACGGCACCTGTTGGGTTTCGCCCCGAAAGCTTTCCAGCGCCGCTTCAAGCTGCGCCTCGGTGAAATTCACCGGCCGCTCGCTGATGATCTGCCCATCCGCATCAGAAGTATCAGTACGCTGACCTAAGCGCGCGATAACGCGATAGCGCTTATCGGAGTCGAGCAGATAGCGGGAAAACTTGGTTGCTTCGCCCAGACAGATGGGCAGCATGCCGGTCGCCAGCGGATCGAGCGCGCCCGTATGGCCCGCCCGGTTGGCGTTAAACAGCCGCTTTACTTTTTGCAGCGCGTCGTTGGATGACAGGCCACCAGGTTTGTCCAACAGCAGAACGCCATGAATATCGCGTCCGCGACGACGAGGGCGACTCATTACTCCTCCTTGTCGTCTTCCGCAGGGCCACGGCGCTCGGCGTCGTTGCGAACTACGTTAGTGACAAGGTTAGACATGCGCATGCCTTCTACCAGCGAGTTATCGTAGAAGAAGGTCAGCTCCGGCACGATACGCAGGCGCATCGCTTTGCCCAACAGTGAACGGATATAGCCTGAAGCATCACCCAGCGCACGCAGGCCGCCTTTGATGGCGTCTTCGTCTTTATCGTTCAGGAAGGTTACGAACACTTTTGCATAGGCCAGATCGCGGGATACATCCACACCGGAAACCGTGACCATCATACCCAGACGCGGATCTTTGATCTCGCGTTGTAAAATAATCGCGATCTCTTTCTGCAGTTCCTGGGAGACGCGCTGCGGGCGACCGAATTCTTTCGCCATAATTATTCTCTCCAAATAAATACGGGAGGCGCAAAGGCCTCCCGAACAGGTTGGTCAGGCAACCATTAAGCGATGGTACGTTGGATTTCGATGATCTCGAAGACTTCGATCATATCGCCAACACGCACATCGTTGTAGTTCTTCACGCCGATACCACATTCCATGCCGTTACGGACTTCGTTAACGTCATCCTTGAAGCGGCGCAGGGATTCCAGCTCGCCTTCATAGATAACCACGTTGTCGCGCAGTACACGGATTGGGTTGTGACGCTTGATGTTGCCTTCCGTCACCATACAGCCGGCAACCGCGCCAAACTTAGGTGATTTGAACACGTCGCGCACTTCGGCCAGGCCGGTGATCTGGTGCTTGTATGCCGGCGCCAGCATACCGCTCATCGCCTGCTTCACTTCGTCAATCAGGTTATAGATGACGGAGTAATAACGCAGATCCAGGCTTTCTGAATCAATCACGCGGCGCGCAGATGCATCGGCACGCACGTTGAAGCCAACCAGGATAGCGTTGGAAGCCGCTGCCAGCGTAGCATCAGTTTCGGTGATACCGCCGACGCCAGAGCCAACGATTTTCACTTTCACTTCATCAGTGGAAAGCTTCATCAGCGAGTCAGAGATAGCTTCGACAGAACCCTGTACGTCCGCTTTAAGCACGATGTTCAGCTCGGAAACTTCGCCTTCGGTCATGTTAGCAAACATGTTTTCCAGCTTGGATTTCTGCTGACGCGCCAGCTTAACTTCACGGAATTTGCCCTGACGATACAGCGCCACTTCACGCGCTTTCTTCTCGTCACGAACCACGGTCGCTTCGTCACCGGCAGCAGGCACGCCTGACAGGCCCAGGATCTCAACCGGGATCGAAGGACCCGCAGTCAGGACTTCACGGCCCAGCTCGTCACGCATCGCACGCACACGGCCATACTCAAAGCCGCACAGGACGATATCGCCTTTGTTCAGCGTACCTTCACGAACCAGCACGGTAGCAACAGGACCACGACCTTTATCCAGGAAGGATTCGATCACGACGCCGCTGGCCATACCCTGACGAACAGCGGTCAGCTCCAGGACTTCAGCCTGCAGCAGGATGGCGTTCAACAGGTCGTCGATACCGGTTCCGGCTTTTGCGGAAACGTTAACGAACATGTTTTCGCCGCCCCACTCTTCCGGAATGATACCGTACTGAGTCAGTTCGTTTTTAACGCGATCTGGATCGGCTTCTGGCTTATCACACTTGTTCACCGCAACCACAACCGGCACTTTAGCCGCTTTGGCATGCTGGATAGCTTCGATGGTCTGTGGCATCACGCCATCATCCGCAGCAACAACCAGGATAACGATATCCGTTGCCTGAGCACCACGAGCACGCATTGCGGTAAACGCGGCGTGGCCCGGGGTATCCAGGAAGGTCACCATACCGTTGTCGGTTTCGACATGGTAAGCACCGATGTGCTGGGTAATGCCGCCCGCTTCGCCAGAGGCGACTTTAGTGGAGCGAATGTAGTCCAGCAGGGACGTTTTACCGTGGTCAACGTGACCCATGATGGTCACGACCGGCGCACGGGATTCCATTGCTGCATCGGTATCACGATCGCTCATTACCGCTTCTTCCAGCTCGTTCTCGCGGCGCAGTGTCACTTTGTGACCCATTTCTTCCGCGACCATCTGGGCAGTTTCCTGATCGATGACCTGATTGATGGTGGCCATAGC
>NZ_DALZCD010000127.1:0-11971 GCF_031978025.1 Erwinia sp. | reverse complement strand
TTTATCTTTCTCTCGGCGCGTCCCTGATTGAGGAAAAGCAGTACTTTCGTTTAGATCATGAGCGCTTGCAGACCTTTGCTATGCCTGCGCGGTGATCTCATTGAAGGGCGCTATTGGAACGTTATGTTCAACTCAACAGACTTCCGGTCGTTGTCCGTTTGTGCTTATAACGGACATGACAAGCCTTATGGTGTACGAATCAACGGGACGTTCTGAGTGGTGAAGGTTTAATGTAGCCATAATGAAAAAACCTGCCTTACAGCAGGTCTTTCTCACGCATACTTTTCAGCTGAAGTGATTATCAAAGCATACTGATTGTCGGCTACGTAATTTCAACCTGCGAACCAGCTTCAGCTTTGCGGGGTAACAGACGGGAAACAAAAAGCCCTGCGACCTGTCCGGCTGCTGCCAGATAAAAGGCAAGCTGTAAGGCTGTTTCGAGACTGTTCCCAGATTTTCCCTGCTGCAGACTTTCAGTGCCGCTTCCGGATAAAGCAACCAATAAAGCAATACCAATCGCGTTACCTACATTCAGCGTGGTAGAAGCCATACCCGAAGCGATCCCCTGTTCGCCATGCTTTATGCCTGAACCAGTAGCTATCCACATGGCCGTCCAGACCATTCCCTGCCCTGTTCCTGAAATGATCAGTCCGGGGAGTAAGGCCATATAAGAGGCACCTGAAAAGGCTGATGGCACCAGGGCCAGCGTACCCGCAATGCCGGTTAAAAAACCGACCAGCAAAACGGTGCGTACTGACAGACGATTTGCAAGCCGGGCGCCGAGTTGCGTTCCGGCAAAAATGGCCAGCGAGGGAACAATAAATGCCATGCCAGTCTGCAAAGCATTGTATTCCATAATGTCCTGAAACATAACGGTCAGAAAATAAGGAAGAGCACCAAAGGTTCCCATATAAATGAACGTGATCGCCATGCCTGTGGCGAGGCTGCGGTTTCTGAATAAGCGTAGCGGCATTAATGGATCCAGGCTGCGAGACTCGATGAAAGTAAACGCCAGCAGAAATACCGCCGCCAGACTCAGTGATAAGAAAACAGGCTCTGACAACCAGCCCTCTTGCGGCCCCTGAACCAGAGCATAAACCAGCAGAATGGCGCCCAGGGTTACGGTCACAGCGCCTGGCAAATCGAAGCTGCGGCGCTCTTTCCGGAAACTGTCTTTTGGTAACACAAAAAACGCCGCGAAAATAGCTATAGCCGCCAGTAAAACATTGACGAAAAATACTGCCGGCCAGCCGTAGAGACTGGTGAGTATCCCACCGGCAAGCGATCCCAGAGTAAGACCACTTGCGCCCGCGCCTCCCCAGACAGCCAGTGCCCGGTTACGTGACGGCCCCTCCTCGAACAATCTGTTTATAAGCGAAAGCGTGGCAGGAAAAAGTAATGCCGCGCCTATGCCCTGTATGGCTCGTGCAATAACGATGACGACAGGACTCCATGCTACTCCCCCGGCAAGTGAAGAGAGCGCGTACAGCCATAACGCACCAATAAACACGCGACGTTGCCCCAGCAGATCGGCGGCTCGTCCACCGAACAATAAAAATCCTCCGCAGCACACCGTATAAGCACTGACAACCCACTGGAGCGTGTGCTCTGAAAACCCCAGCCCCGAGCCAATTTCCGGCAGGGCTACAAACACAATATTGATGTCAAGGGAGTACATGAGCTGAGCGAAGGCAAGCAGCGCAAGGCTTAAGTGCTGAAAGCGAGGGACCGGTGAATCAGGTAAGGCAGTAACCATCAAATCTTCTCCATGAAAACTAATGTACGAGTACATACGTACAATTAATGTATGTATATACTCGTACATTAGTCAACTGATAAAATTTAAAGTAGAGTGTTGGCATGTTACCAACCTGATGAGAAATCCTATGCTTTCGAACCACCCTGCCACGGATCAAATACGTCTTGAAAACGTGCTGACGGCGTTGGGGAATCCCCTCCGTCTGACTGTGGTGCGTGTGCTGGCTGGCGGCGGTGAGCATGCCTGTAGCGCCGTGCTTAGCGGTATTCCTAAGTCAACGCTGACTCACCACTGGCGTGTATTACGAGACAGTGGCGTTATCTGGCAGCGGCCTTTTGGGCGCGAAAACTTACTGTCGCTGCGTCGCGAAGAGCTTGACGCCCGCTTTCCCGGGCTACTTGATGCTTTGTTGGGGGCGGTGGAAAAAGATGCACTGACACAGGAATCAACGACAAAGCATCTGCCGACGCCATCCTCTGAACAGAAGGCGCGCGCAAGGGAAAAGTGAAGGAAACCGAGCGTATAAGACCGCTTCTCGCTGTGAGTTCAACCGGTGGATGCAACAAGCTTTGGCCAGAAGCGGGCGCGGAAAATGTGTCCTTCTGCTTGCCCGGGTATTATCCTGTCTTACACAACGAATCTGTGAGGTAAGCCATTTTGGGGATGCCGATATGACCACTTTTTATGACCTTCATGCCACCAGCCTGGGTGGCCAGCTTATCTCTATGGCCGACTATGCTGGCAAGCTGGTTATCGTGGTGAACACCGCCAGCCATTGCGGATTTACGCCACAATACGCAGGCCTCGAATCACTCTACAAGCAGTACGCGGCCCGGGGGCTGGTGGTGCTGGGTTTTCCCTGCAACCAGTTCGGGAAGCAGGAACCCGGCGGTGCCGACGAAATCGCGCAGACCTGCCACGTCAATTACGGCGTGAGCTTCCCGATGTTTGAAAAAGTACAGGTCAACGGTCCCTCAACACATCCGGTGTTTCGTTACCTGAAAAACGAATTGCCCGGCGTGCTGGGCGGACGGATCAAATGGAATTTTACTAAGTTCATGATCGGACGCGACGGCAAACCGCTGAGGCGTTTTGCACCGATTTCCACCCCGGAAAAAATGGAAGCCGCTATTCTTACTGCCCTTGAAATCTGAAAGCGACTGTCATTTGTACACGGCCTCTTCGGCTGTTTCCAACCAGCGATAGAGCCGGGTGCTTATAACTGCTTTTACCAGCAGGCCCCGGTTTATAAACGCCTCTCTCAGCCTGGCTGAGCATGTATTCAAAGTTGCGTTCTCTTCCAGTCGCTGAAACTAAGAGCATAGAGCAGGCTTGGCGAAGCGTCTTTGACGTCATGTATATCACTGAGATAACTCAGGCCTGCTTTTTGGAGCACTTTTTGCGATGCAAAATGGTTTGCTCTGACCACGGCGTTAACCTCTGTGAGCCTGATTATTTCAAACCCATATTTTACAGCGAATTTCGCAAGCTCTGTCGCCAGTCCTTTCCCCCACACCTCGGTCCCAAACCGATATCCCAGATTATTAAAGGGTTTATCGATATAGTTGACGATACTCAATCCACCAAATCCGATGACATTGTCAGGGCTATCGCCAAGCGATATTGCCCAGTTGCCAAAACCATTGGTTTCCCAGTGGTTAACCCAATTATTCAGAACCGCTTCTGCATGTTGAGTGTCCGGAAAAGGGCCTGCCGGATTGAATTGGTTTGTAGCCGGGTCGCCATATATCCTGAACAAATCAGCCACATCTGAAGCAACTACCGGTCTAAGACGTAAACGTTGGGTTTCAAGAGACAAATTTACCCCCAGAATGCTGATTTAAATGTATTAGCCTGAATGTAGACAGTCTGTTGATTTAAACAGGCTTTAGTCATAAAGCAATTGTTTTGTCCGCTGTCATGTGCGTCTGTTATTCACTCATGCAGACAATATGCTCACATCAGCCGCCTTTATTTCAGCAACTGGAAATAACCTGGCCGAAAAAAACGATGCTTTCCCTGCATCTGCCAGCACAGGCCGTTACAACCGGAAAGACTGTTGCATTGTGCGCCGTTTGATGAACCGCAATCCTGGCAGATAGCGTCCGTAATGGCGATTTCCGCGATCGGCATCTGGCTGGTGATGCGCGCCAGGGTTCGCCAGGCCCCTTCATCCCGTGCGCTGTAAGACATTATTTGCCGAATTCTCTGATATTGCGCGTTATGCGATCAAGATTTCACTTCAGGTTAAGCCAAACCTGCAAAGGCAGTTTTCCGCTTAAAGCCGATATTGCCCCGGCGACTGCTGATGCCTGCCAGAAACGGGCGTTGCTCGTGGCGAACAGCTTTAAATAATGGCTCTTTCATCATTTTAAAGCCGTTCTCTTCTATATTTTTATACCGCCTGACAGAATACCGGTCTTACTAAACAGCCTGTTTTTCATTAAACGCCTGCCCTTACTTGTGATACACATCCCGTTGCTTTAAAGCACCGTCAATGGACGCTTGTACAGCGTTACCGGGATGGGGCGTCGCCCGTATTAAAACGGCAAAGTTACTGAATACAGAGTCCCTGTCCCTACCCGACTTCATGGCATTTGATTGAGACATGCGCTGATGCTGTTCGTGCCTGTTAGCGAGCCTGCTCCAGCGGCAGGAAAGCTTCAGCGAAGATGTCTGGCTTATACCCGGCGGAAGTAAACAGGTGCTGACGTGATTCATCAATGGCCGCACGCAGGCGTGCGCTATCCACGCCCAAAACCTTGCCGTCCTGCTTGACGATACGTCCGCCAATCATCACGGTATCAATGTTGCTGCGCTCTGCTGCATGCACTACGGTGCCAAAGGCATTGCCGGATGGATAGAGGTTGATATCGCCGGTATTAATAAGAATGAGGTCGGCCTGCTTACCCGGCGTCAGGCTGCCTGTCTTATCCTGCAGGCCGGCACAGGCAGCACCATCGGCCGTGGCGGCTTTAAGGAGCTGTACAGCCCGAAGCGTCTTCAGGGCGGGCGCTGAACCGCAGCGATTTTGCTGATGCATACCCATCACCCGCTGCAGGTAAAATGCCACGCGCATTTCCATAAACATGTCGCCACTGTAAGACGTTTCGTTGTCGACGCTAAGCCCCGGGCTAATGCCATGACGCAGCGCGGACTGAATCGCGAACATACCGTCTTCAATGCCATAGTGTGCGTCGGAGCGTGGGCAGACGTTTACCCGCACGCCTGCTTCCCGCAGTATTTTCCATCCTTCATCCGGCAGCGCGGTACAGTGGTTAAAAATATTGTCCGTGCGCAGCAGACCTTGCCTGTGCAGCGCGTCGAGTTCAGACGCCATTTCGCCGCCAAAGAACTCGGTAATAATCGGCAGTCCCAGCCTGCGCGCTTCGGCCCAGCGCTCAGGCTCAAGCTGTGCCATCGCCGCCAGGGTAACCAGGCTGTGGTTATCATTGCTGAAATATTTTTTCTGCAGCCGCGCCCAGTTGTCCGGCCAGTGAGCCTTATCCCAGTCGCCGGCTACCGGAGGCCCGGAAGCGTGAACGGCCCGAATGCCCGCATCAAGCAGCGCCTCAATGGCCGCATCGGAGTGTGCTGCGGTGCGGCTGTTATGCGAGTTATCAATAACGGTAGTGATACCTGCATCAATACAGCCCAGGGCAGTGAGCAGATTACCGACGTATATGTCGGCAGGACGATAGTATTTAGCAAAAGAAAAATGTGTGGCGTTGCAGTAATCCTCAAGCGTTTCGGCATCAGGGTTGATGCGACGCAGCTGCCCCTCCCAGGCGTGACGATGGGTATCGACCATGCCCGGCATCGCAATCTTATTCGTGGCATCAATAATGCGGGCGCCCTTCGCATCCAGATTCTCTCCGACTGCGGTAATAGTAGATCCGCTGATAAGAATGTCACCGCGAACAATATTGCCTGTATTCTTATCCATGCTGAGCAGGGTTGCGCCACGGATAAGCGTCCTGTTGGAGGAAATCTCCTGATGGTTAACGATATTTCTCAGATAATCAGTCATTTTCAGTCTCTTTGCAGAATGGAAAGGCAAAGGTACGCCTCTCCATTATGATGAAAAAGATGCTTACCGTGTTTTCATTATTCATAATCTGCTAATAATTGAGTGGCGCAGCCGAGGGGAAGAGAAATATGGATCGGATTCAGTCTATGCAGATTTTTGTGCGGGTAGCGGAGGCGGAAAGCTTCGTCCGTGCGGCGGAAACGCTTTCTCTGCCTGCCTCCACCGTGACCAGTACGATTAAAAACCTGGAAAAACACCTGCAGGTTCGGCTACTAAACAGAACCACAAGACGGGTAAGCCTCACGCCTCACGGGCTGCAGTATCTTACGCAGTGTCGGGAAATCCTCTCGTTAATAGAGCATGCAGAATCCAGCCTGACAGATTCTGTCAAACGACCGCAGGGACGCTTACGCATTGATATGCCAGGCGGCATTGCGCATTTTATCGTGCTGCCCAATCTGCAGGCGTTTTATCGCCTGTACCCCGACATCTATCTGATGATTGGCGTCAGCGACAGGCAAGTCGATCTGGTTCAGGAAGGCGTGGACTGTGTGATCAGAACGGGATTGCTCAACGACTCCACGGTTGTTGCGCGCCCACTAGGCCCATTACGCTGGGAGACCTGTGCATCACCAGCGTATCTCCGGGAAAACGGTATCCCGCGGTCACCGGAAGATCTGTCCGGCCATCAGGCAATCCACTATTTTTCAGGTCAGGCCAGGCGGGCAAATGAGATGCGCTTTGTTCGCGGCACCGATATGCTGTCCATTCCCGTGAACGGCAAAGTAGCCGTGAATGAGACGGGACTCTATATAAAAATGTGTCTTGATGGTTTCGGGCTGGCACAGCTTGCTGAAAACGTTGTTTCAGAACATATGCGGGAAGGAAGGCTAATTGAGGTTCTGGCAGACTGGCAGCCGCCGCCCGTGCCCGTTACGCTGCTTTACCCGCACCAGCGCTTTCTCTCTCCCGCGGTGCGGGCTTTTGCTGACTGGATTGCCGGGCTTATCGGTCAGGACAAGCCCGCAAAATAAAGGTAAACCGCGTCAGGCTTACGCTGACCGTTGTTCTACACAGGCCTGAGCCCCTGTAGCCGACCAGCCCATTACCAGGCTTCTCCTGCAGTTAAAGCAACGCTTTAGCTCGGGGACAGGGCGGGTTTCACGTATGCATTTCGTCCAGCCGCTATACCGGTCACGGCACCAGCCACAGCAATCGCGGCGGTTATCAGCAACGGCACGCTCCAGCCCCCGGACACATCATGCACTTTACCCAACAACAGGGGACCCATAGCCGCCATAAGGTAGCCAACACACTGTGCCATGCCTGAGAGAGCCGCCGCGTCGCCTGCATGTCTTGTGCGCAGCCCGATAAAGGTAAGGCCGAGCATCATGCTGGCACCCGAGCCAAATCCCAGAATGGCGGCCCACAGCATCGCCAGATTGGGTGCATAAAGGATGCCGACAAGAGAAAGCGCCGACAGCAGGCTAACCGCGGCGGCGGCAATTCTCTGATCTTTCAGCCGACGTAGCGTGGCCGCCAATATTAACCCCGGAACAGCCGTGGTCAGCTGCAACATCCCATGTATGGCGCCTGCTTTTTCAGCAGCCATTCCCCGATCGGCAAGAATGGCAGGCAGCCAGCCGACGGCAACATAAAACGGCATGGCATTCAGCCCCATAAAAAGTGTGACCTGCCAGGCCAAAGGGGATCGCCAGACGGCGGCATTGGCAACGGTTTCCGGAACTGACGTTGTATGAGGGTGTTTTTTTAGCTGTGGCAGCCATAGAACCATTGCCATAAGCGGGAGGACGATTATCAGGGTCAGCGCGGTGTGCCAGCCCCAGAGCTGCGTCAGGGGGATCATCAGGGCTGAACCGACTGCGCCAACCGCCCCCATGGTAATGGAATAAGCGCCCGTCATGGAGGCCATATTTGCTGAAAAATCACGTTTTATCAGGCCCGGCAGCAGAACATTGCCCAGCGCGATTCCCGCGCCTGCCAGTATCGTGCCGGCATATAGCGCCCACACGCTGCCTGTCGGGCGGAGCAAAACGCCAGCGGATATCACTGCCAGCGCGTAAAAAAGGGTACGTTCCAGCCCTACTCTCCGGGCAATGAATGCGCTTACCGGTGACAGTATGGCAAAAGCCAACAGCGGTAAGGCGTTGAGAAGTCCCGCTGCGGTAATGCTTAGCCCTGAACTGTCACGGATGAGCGGTAAAATCGGTGCAATACTGGTGAACGGAGCGCGGAGGTTAGCAGCAATCAACATGATCCCTGCTATAAGGGCGGCGACGTGCCACCTGTTCCTGATGTCTGACATATTTCTGGTTTTCCCTCAAAAAAGAGAAACTTTAAGCCAGGCATGCGCTGTATAATATAGATAACCTGACAACATATATCTAAATTATGCCAACAGATAAAAAAACTGTTTATTCACCCGATGCGTTTGATTCAGAACTTTTCGCTCAGGCGGCAGTCGCCCTGCGGGTCACTTCTGCAGACGACGATTTAAGCAGCCGTCCCCATGCGCACCGAAAAGGACAACTAATACTTGCTTTGCACGGCGCCGTCAGTTGTGAGGTACATAATGCGCTGTGGCTTGTTCCGCCCCGCCACGCCGTCTGGATCCCCGGGCATTCACTGCACAGTTGCCACGTCACGCAAAACGCGCGTACCTGCTTTCTTTTCATTGAGCCAGGCGCAGCACGGATGCCAGAGATCTGCTGTGTGATTGCTATCACACCTCTTGTCCGCGAACTCATCCTTCATCTCGCAGAACAGGACCCGTCTTATCCTGTGGAAGGCAAAACAGCCCGGCTTGCGGCTGTCCTTCTCGAACAAATTCCCAACGAGCCAGTTAAAGAGCTGTATCTGCCCGTCTCTGACCACTCTAAGATCAGGCATATTGCGGATGCACTTTTTTCAGATCCGGGCGACAGAACCACATTACGACAATGGGCTGCTCAGCTTGCAACGAGCGAACGTTCGCTGGCCCGGCTGTTGGAAAGCGAGACAGGCATGAGTTTCGGGCGCTGGCGCCAGCGGCTGCATCTGATGGTTGCCCTAAGTCACCTGGCCGAGGGCCAGTCCGTTCAGAACGTCGCCGGCACGCTGGGGTATGATTCTGTCAGCGCCTTTATCACCATGTTCAAAAAAGCTCTGGGTAAATCGCCAACACAATATTTTTCGACAGCTGACTGAAATATCATACTCACTCGCCTGTTATTACTTACGTTGTCATAACCGCTCCCGTTTTATATTTGGCATCCGCCTTTATATAACCTGCTGCCTGTCAGTAGCGGACGTTGAAGAAAAAGCGCGTAAATAAAGGGGCCAGGCCAATCGCCCCGCTTTGATGTTTGAAAAAAGAGTTCCTTTCTCAAATAATTTGGATAACGGTCGGGGGGTCACCTCCGATAAAGGATAAATATAGAATAAAGGAGAAATTTATGACGCTATCCGATGCAGAAGTGAACATATTCAGCATTATGGTTATAAGCCTTATCCGGCTATGTGCTTAGACACGTTTCAACATTCCAGCTAACAGCAGCAGGAACCAATATAAGAATCCAGTCAGTGCTGTGATAAAATGACGAGCCAGAAGCGCGTTGGTGGTGATTAGCGCAGCGAGCATCCTCAGTGAAGACACCAAAAAGTTAATATAGGTGGCTGCGGCGATAAACCGGGTAAATGAAGGAAGCAAAACAGATTAAAAGCAAAAGCTCTCAGAAAGAGTGGGACAATACCGCTACCGGAAGCGCATCCTGCCAGGGAGGCGCACCGGGCTGGCGGGGAAAATAGCGCGCCAGCCCAGGTAAAGTGGTTCAGCAGGCCCAGGTTATAGCGCTCAATAGCGCTTTCCTTTTTCCGGCCATGCTGTAAGCGTTTATAATAAATACGGCCGGTTAACAGGGGCAGAAATCGCAACAGCACACCGTCAATGACTGAATAGTGCCGACGACGTATTGACCTGTACAAGGAGTGTTTCCTCGCGCAGCGATCACATTACTAACTGCGCATCCAGCCAGCGACGCAGCACTGGTGACAACTTGCTCAATTTGCCAAATTATCTCTGCCTGTATCGGTGCGACAGAAAAACAGTCAGAAGAGAGTCTGGCGCGAAGGACGGCCTTAATTTCTTTATCACCTCAAACCGGGTTTAGCGCGCGAATAATTAATTTAGTCAATCTTGCTCAGGCTGCGGGAGCGTGCTGTTTAGCCACGCGAAAAAGATCCTTCAGGCTATCGGCTCTTGAGTGGGCGTTATGGACGACAGCGTTATCCGCGCATACTATAAACAGATAATCTGAACGGGCAACCGGAGGTGATCATGAGCGTTTCCATCACGGCAGCAGAATTTAACAGGGGCAAAATTTGGCTGCAGCTAAGCGATGGCCGAACCCTGGGCGTTCCGTTGGCTTACTTTCCCGTACTGGAAAGTGCCGACATTGAGCAGCTGGCAAAGTTTGAGCTGAGTGCGCGTGGCATTCACTGGGACGGGCTCAATGAAGACTTGTCGCTTGAAGGGCTACTGGCCGTGGAGCCACTACAAACCGTGCGGCCCCACTTCGTTAAATAGCCGCAAAGTCTGAATTTTTCATAGGGAGAGATAACGATGAGTAAATATTTTCTGGCCTGTTTTTTTGCGCTGTTCGCTTGTTCTGCAAGTGCCGGTCATGGTGACCCGAAAGGAAAAGAAGGTCATGGTGGCTATATGGGGTCATCTGGCGCAGATGGTGGAAACGGTTCAGATGGCGGCAGTACTGATAACACGCCCGGTCGGCCGGGTTGTCCGGGCGGTACGGATCCTGATTTATCCGGTAAATTTTATCTTCCTGGCACAACACAGGAATGCAACCCGGGTAAACAGGACTCAATGAAAAAACACCCGCCCACGGTAACCGGCGCGTGATTCATTATTAGGGTAGATATTAAAGATGGCTACTGGCTAAAAATACCTCCACAGGCGGTTTTTTTAATCCAACTTAGCGCGTGGTTTCGCTATCAATAAGCCGTATATTTTTAACCTGTCCGTCAGAGAACTCGACACCTGCTATAACAACACTTCTCCGGGGTTTTTGAGTATCGGAGGATTCGGGCAGGTGCATCGCCATCCAATATAATACCTCCCCTCCGTCTGAGTATTATCCATACCGTATAACCGTCACTACTCAGTGATGAAATGTTCCGCGATACCCTGAGTCCGTTGTGAGGAAAAAATAAAGTCTGGCTACTCATCTCTCCATAACGACTGAAACTCAGCGGGAAGTTGTTCTTTTTCAAAACGGATAAACCAATAAATGTCACCGCCCGGCCCTACCATAGGGACTTCTCCCCATCCCTGATGAAACAGCCCCCGATGCCAGTCTGGCTTGATGCGCCCACGCCGGTTGAGCCGCTCGCCATTGCAGGCTGTAGCCCGAATGGAAGGAAGGTTAATGAAAAAGCTAAACGGTACGCCTTCATTACGCGCACGTCGCAGTTGCATGGATAGCCAACGCTGGTTGCGCTGACGAAGCTTTCTTTTGATATGTTTTCTCCTGCGCCGCGTGACTAACAAAGTTAGTCGTTAGTGTAATCCCGGAAACTCATCCTTTTACAGGATGACGAATAAAAAGCGCCGGGGGTGATGCCCCCTAAACGGAATATCCACTTTGCGCCCGAAGCGGACACTGGCCCGCGCACGCTCCGCGCCAGGAGCGGATGCCATTAATGTTATGTTAATTTATTGGGTTAAGCTCGCACCTGATGGTAAATTAGCCAAATCGTAAGATCCGCATAAGGAACAGTGATGGTTATAAAGCAAGCACCTCAAATCGAGACAGAACACCTGATTTTAAAACAGTTTACCCTCGATGATTTTCCTGCCCTTAAGGCCTGCTGGTCTACCCCTGAAATGGCTAAAATCAGTGGTAATGAAAATCCCACAGCAGAAATGATTTGGACCCGTTTATTACGCTATATCGGGCACTGGCAGGCGTTAGGCTATGGCTATTGGGCAGTGTTTGAAAAATCAACAAATCATTATGCTGGTGCGTTTGGTTTTCAGGATGCGCATCGTGATATCACGCCTGAGTTAGCCTACCCTGAAGCTGGCTGGACGCTAATGCCAGAAGTCCGTGGCAAAGGTTATGCGTCTGAAGCACTGGCTGCAATTTTACTCTGGGCCGACAGGA
>NZ_DALZCD010000126.1:0-12064 GCF_031978025.1 Erwinia sp. | reverse complement strand
CTCAAGCCCATTCTTCTGGCATGGCAACGCCTTCAGGCGGGAAAGGGCGCCCAATAAAAAACGGCCCCTTTCGGAGCCGTTTCGAATACCGTGTAGCGCTTACTTCTTCTTCGCTTTCGCGTTAGGCAGATCGGTGATGCTGCCTTCGAAGATTTCTGCCGCCAGGCCTACCGACTCGTGCAGCGTCGGGTGAGCGTGGATGGTCAATGCGATATCCTCGGCGTCACAGCCCATTTCAATAGCCAGGCCAATTTCACCCAGCAGCTCGCCGCCGTTGGTGCCGACAACGGCCCCGCCGATCACGCGATGCGTCTCTTTATCGAAAATCAGCTTGGTCATGCCGTCTGCGCAGTCGGAAGCAATAGCGCGGCCTGATGCCGCCCACGGGAAGGTCGCCGTCTCGTAGCTGATGCCCTTCTCTTTCGCTTCTTTCTCGGTCAGACCCACCCAGGCAACTTCCGGCTCGGTGTAGGCGATGGATGGGATCACTTTTGGATCGAAATAATGTTTCTTACCGGAGATCACTTCCGCCGCTACGTGGCCTTCGTGCACGCCTTTATGCGCTAGCATCGGCTGACCAACGATGTCGCCGATAGCGTAAATGTGCGGCACGTTGGTACGCATCTGCTTGTCGACACGGATGAAGCCGCGGTCGTCCACTTCCACGCCCGCTTTGCCGGCATCCAGGCCTTTGCCGTTGGGCACGCGACCAATCGCCACCAGCACCGCGTCGTAACGCTGCGGTTCAGCAGGGGCTTTTTTGCCTTCCATCGTGACGTAGATACCATCTTCTTTGGCTTCTACCGCGGTCACTTTGGTTTCCAGCATCAGGTTAAACTGCTTCGCGATGCGTTTGGTGAAGACTTTCACCACGTCTTTATCGGCTGCAGGGATCACCTGGTCGAACATCTCAACCACGTCAATCTGAGAACCCAGCGCGTGATAAACGGTGCCCATTTCCAGACCGATGATGCCGCCGCCCATGACCAGCAGGCGCTCAGGCACTTCTTTCAGTTCCAGCGCGGCAGTGGAATCCCACACGCGTGGATCTTCATGTGGAATGAATGGCAGCTGAATAGGACGAGAACCGGCAGCGATAATCGCATTATCGAAGTTAATGGTGGTGCCGCCGTTTTCGCCGTCAACGAACATAGTGTTCGCGCCGGTGAACTTCGCTTCGCCGGTAACCACTTTCACTTTACGGCCTTTCGCCATGCCTGCCAGACCGCCGGTCAGCTGGTTGATGACTTTTTCTTTCCAGGTACGGATTTTGTTGATGTCGGTTTGCGGCTTGCCGAACACCACGCCATGTTCTTCCAGCGCTTTGGCTTCTTCAATGACTTTTGCCACGTGCAGCAGCGCTTTGGAAGGGATACAGCCCACGTTCAGGCAAACGCCGCCCAGGGTGCTGTAACGCTCAACAATGACGGTCTCCAGACCTAAATCAGCAGCGCGGAAAGCCGCAGAGTAACCTGCCGGACCTGCCCCAAGTACCACGACCTGAGTTTTAATTTCTGTACTCATCATGACCTCTTAGTTAACTGGAGGATATCCATCCACCGGTTCGTATTCAGGGCAAGAGTTTACAGAATTGTTAACAGAGTGCAAACAACCTGCCCTAAACCACTACAGCTTGTCGACTAAAACAGCGAGAGTCGGCTATAAAAAGGCCGGCATACGCCGGCCAGAGTACTTTTACATCACCAGTCGGCGAATATCGGCTAACAGGTTACCCACGATGGTGATAAAGCGGGCACCGTCAGCACCGTCGATAACGCGGTGGTCGAAGGAAAGAGAGATTGGCATCATCAGACGCGGGGCAAACTCTTTCCCGTTCCAGACCGGCTCCATTGCAGATTTGGAGACGCCCAGGATAGCGACTTCCGGCGCGTTAACGATCGGCGCAAAATGCGTGGTGCCGAGTCCGCCAAGGCTGGAGATGGTAAAGCAGCCGCCCTGCATATCGCTGGCCGTCAGCTTACCGTCACGCGCTTTTTTCGACGTCGCCATCAGCTCACGAGAAAGCTCGGTAATGCCTTTCTTGTTCACGTCTTTAAAGACCGGGACGACCAGGCCATTTGGCGTATCGACCGCCACGCCGATGTTGATATATTTTTTCAACGTCAGCGTCTGCGCGTCTTCAGAAAGCGAGCTGTTAAAGCGTGGCATCTGCTCCAGCGCCGCGGCAACTGCCTTCATGATAAAGACGACCGGCGTGTATTTCACGTCCAGCTTGCGCTTCTCGGCTTCGGCGTTCTGCTGTTTACGGAACGCTTCCAGATCGGTGATATCGGTTTTATCGAAGTGCGTAACGTGCGGGATCATCACCCAGTTACGGCTCAGGTTAGCACCAGAAATTTTCTGGATGCGGCCCAGCTCGACTTCTTCGATTTCACCAAACTTGCTGAAGTCCACTTTCGGCCACGGCAGCATGCCTGGCAGACCGCCGCCGCTGGCAGCAGCCGGTGCGGTTTCAGCACGTTTCACCGCGTCTTTCACGTAGGTCTGCACGTCTTCTTTCAGGATACGGCCTTTACGGCCCGTTCCTTTCACCTTCGCCAGGTTAACGCCGAACTCGCGCGCCAGACGACGGATAACCGGCGTAGCATGGACGTAGGCATCGTTCTCAGAGAAGTCGCCTTTCGCTTCAGCTTTCGCCGGAGCCGGAGCAGCGGCCGGAGCCGCTTTGGCTTCCTGCTGCGCCGGGGCCGCTTCCTGTTTGGCTGCCGGAGCCGGTGCGGCACCTTCCACTTCAAAAATCATAATCAGCGAGCCGGTGCTGACTTTGTCGCCGGCCGCAATTTTGATCTCTTTCACCGTACCGGAGAAGGGCGCAGGCACTTCCATAGAAGCCTTGTCGCCTTCTACGGTAATTAGCGACTGCTCGGCAGCCACTTTATCGCCTACTTTCACCATCACTTCGGTGACTTCAACTTCGTCGCCGCCGATATCCGGTACCTGGACTTCTTTCGCGCCGCTGGCTGCCGCTGGTGCCGTTGCCGCTTCTTCTTTCATTGCTGGCTTCGGCGCTTCGGCCGGAGCGGCACCTTCTGCTTCGAAGACCATAATCAACGAGCCGGTGCTGACCTTGTCGCCGGCGGCGATTTTGATCTCTTTTACC
The DNA here is from genome assembly GCF_031978025.1 of Erwinia sp. NCBI lineage: Bacteria > Pseudomonadati > Pseudomonadota > Gammaproteobacteria > Enterobacterales > Erwiniaceae > Erwinia > Erwinia sp. Next base: position 8,943 of record NZ_DALZCD010000126.1, on the reverse strand, counting down.
GTACCGGCAAACGGCGCAGGCACTTCCATAGAAGCCTTGTCGCCTTCTACGGTGATCAGCGACTGCTCGGCCGCAACTTTGTCGCCAACCTTGACCAGGATCTCGGTGACTTCGACTTCATCACCCCCGATGTCCGGCACGTTGACTTCTTTGCTTTCCGCTTTGGCGGCAGGCGCGGAAGCTGGCTTCTCTTCCTTCGCTTCCGCTTTGGCAGGTGCTGCAGCCGTATCGGCCGATTCGAAGATCATGATCAGCGAGCCGGTTTCAACTTTGTCGCCGGTGGCAATTTTGATCTCTTTCACCACGCCCGCTTCCGGCGAAGGGACTTCCATAGAGGCTTTGTCGCCTTCTACGGTGATCAGCGACTGCTCGGCTTCCACTTTATCGCCAACCTTGACCAGGATCTCGGTGACTTCCACTTCGTCGGAACCGATGTCCGGTACTTTAATTTCAATAGCCATTACTCTTTACCTCTTAGGCCAGACGCGGGTTGACTTTATCGGCATCGATATTGAATTTGGTGATCGCTTCTGCCACCACTTTCTTATCAATCTCACCGCGTTTAGCCAGTTCGCCCAGTGCTGCAACCACCACGTAAGACGCGTCCACTTCAAAGTGGTGACGCAGATTTTCGCGGCTGTCAGAACGACCGAAACCATCAGTACCCAGTACGCGATAATCGCTGGCTGGAATGAAGGTACGGATCTGCTCGGCGAACAGTTTCATATAGTCGGTTGAAGCCACGGCCGGTGCGTCATGCATGATCTGCGCAACGTAAGGCACGCGAGGTTCTTCTGTTGGATGCAGCATGTTCCAGCGCTCGCAGTCCTGACCATCACGAGCCAGCTCGGTGAAGGAGGTCACGCTGTACACATCAGAGCCAACGCCGTAGTCTTTCGCCAGGATCTGAGCCGCTTCACGGACGTGACGCAGGATAGAGCCTGAACCCAGCAGCTGTACTTTACCTTTGCTGCCTTCTACCGTATCAAGCAGATAGATACCTTTACGGATACCTTCTTCTGCACCGGCCGGCATGGCAGGCATGTGGTAGTTTTCGTTCAGCGTGGTGATGTAGTAGTAAATATTTTCCTGCGCTTCACCGTACATACGAACCAGACCGTCATGCATGATAACGGCAACTTCATAAGCGTAAGCCGGATCGTAGGAGATACAGTTAGGGATAGTCAGCGACTGAATGTGGCTGTGACCATCTTCATGCTGCAACCCTTCGCCGTTCAGCGTAGTACGGCCGGAGGTGCCGCCGACAAGGAAGCCGCGCGCCTGCTGGTCGCCTGCTGCCCAGCAGAGATCGCCGATACGCTGGAAGCCAAACATCGAATAGTAGATGTAGAACGGGATCATCGGCAGGTTGTTGGTGCTGTAAGACGTTGCCGCTGCCAGCCAGGATGCGCCTGCACCCAGTTCGTTGATGCCTTCCTGCAGGATCTGCCCTTTCTCATCTTCTTTGTAGTAGGCAACCTGCTCACGGTCCTGCGGCGTATACTGCTGGCCGTTCGGGCTGTAAATACCGATTTGACGGAACAGGCCTTCCATACCAAAGGTACGCGCTTCGTCGGCGATGATCGGCACCAGACGATCTTTGATCGACTGGTTCTTCAGCATCACGTTCAGGGCACGCACAAAGGCGATGGTGGTGGAGATCTCTTTGTTCTGCTCGTCCAGCAGCTGGCGGAAATCTTCCAGCGCAGGCATCTCCAGCTTCTCGCTGAAGTTCGGCTGACGCGTCGGCAGATAGCCACCCAGTTTCTCGCGCTGGCCGTGCAGATATTTGTACTCTTCAGACTCTTTATCGAAGGTGACGTACGGCAGGCTTTCGATTTTGTCATCTTCTACCGGCACGTTGAAACGATCGCGGATGTAGCGGACGCCATCCATGTTCATTTTCTTCACCTGGTGAGCGATGTTCTTGCCTTCCGCCGTGTCGCCCATACCATAGCCTTTAATGGTATGCGCCAGGATCACCACCGGTTTGCCTTTGGTGTCCTGTGCTTTTTTCAGCGCCGCGTAGATTTTCTTCGGATCGTGGCCGCCACGGTTCAGCGCCCAAATCTCGTCGTCGGTCATGTCTTTGACCAGCTCGGCGGTCTCTGGATATTTACCGAAGAAGTGCTCGCGCACGTAGGCGCCATCGCGAGATTTAAAGGTCTGATAGTCACCGTCAACGGTTTCGTTCATCAGTTGGATAAGCTTACCGCTGGTATCTTTACGCAGCAGCTCGTCCCAGCGTCCGCCCCAGATAACCTTGATCACTTCCCAACCGGCGCCGCCAAAAATGCCGTCCAGTTCGTTGATGATTTTGCCGTTACCGGTCACCGGACCGTCCAGGCGCTGCAGGTTACAGTTGATGATGAACACCAGGTTGTCCAGCTTCTCGCGGGTGGCGATAGTGATCGCGCCCTTGGATTCCGGCTCGTCCATCTCGCCGTCGCCCAGGAAGGCGTAAACGGTCTGCTGCGAGGTATCTTTCAGGCCACGGTGCTCAAGGTACTTAAGGAATTTCGCCTGATAGATCGCGCCGATTGGACCAAGGCCCATAGAAACGGTCGGGAACTGCCAGAATTCCGGCATCAGTTTTGGATGCGGATAAGAGGACAGGCCTTTGCCGTGCACTTCCTGACGGAAGTTGTTCATCTGATCTTCGGTCAGGCGGCCTTCCAGGAAGGCACGCGCGTAAACGCCCGGCGAAATGTGACCCTGGAAATAGACCAGATCGCCGCCGTCTTTTTCGCTGCGCGCGCGGAAGAAGTGGTTAAAGCACACTTCATAGATAGTGGCCGAGGACTGGAAGGAAGACATATGGCCGCCCAGCTCCAGATCTTTCTTCGAGGCACGCAGAACGGTCATGATAGCGTTCCAGCGGATCGCGGAACGGATACGGCGTTCCAGCGAGGTATTACCCGGATAGTCAGGTTCGTCCTCAACGGCGATAGAGTTCACGTAGCTGCTGGCCCCAGTGCCTGCTGCTACCTTTACGCCGCCTTTGCGTGCTTCGCTCAACACCTGATCGATCAGGAACTGCGCGCGCTCCACGCCCTCTTCACGGATGACCGATTCGATCGCCTGTAGCCAGTCGCGAGTTTCAATCGGATCCACGTCATTGTGTAAACGTTCTGACATGGGGGTATTCCTTATCTGTGTCTAATACGTTGAATTGTCTGGAGCCTGTCTCTCTGTGCTCTGGCTTAGTGCAGAACACAGAGAGACAGGCCCTTCGTGGTTGTCGCGTTATGGTTACGCGTTAATCCTTACGCTGCTGTAATCGGCGCAGAGAGCGCTCTCTTCGGCTCTGTTCCCGGCTTCTGTCCAGCAATATTTCCTCGATAAACGCCAGATGGCGGTGTGAGGCTTCGCGTGCCTTTTCGGGTTCGCGCGCCACAATCGCCTCGAAAATACTGGCGCGGTGACCGCTCACTTTTGCCAGCATTTCGCGGCGCGAGTAGAGCAATTCAAAATTCTGTCGGACGTTCTGTTGCAGCATTGGCCCCATTGAGCGTAGCAAATGCAGCAGCACCACATTATGCGCCGCCTCTGTGACAGCTATCTGATACTGCATAACCGCATTGGCTTCGGCATCAAGGTCGCCGCTCGCCTGCGCGGTCTGGATTTGCAGATGGCAATCCCGGATCCGCTCCAGATCTTCTTCCGTTCCCCGTAGCGCCGCATAGTAGGCCGCGATTCCTTCGAGCGCGTGACGCGTTTCCAGCAGGTCGAACTGGGATTCCGGGTGCTCGGCCAGTAGCTCTACCAGCGGATCGCTCAGACTTTGCCACAGATTGGTTTGCACAAAAGTCCCACCGCCCTGACGGCGCAGCAGTAAACCTTTTGCTTCCAGACGCTGGATAGCTTCACGCAAAGAGGGACGGGAGACATCGAACTGTTTAGCCAGCTCGCGTTCAGGAAGGAGCTTTTCACCGGGACGCAGCGTCCCTTCCATAATCAAGGACTCAAGCTGCTGCTCGATAGCATCGGATAGCTTTGGTTGGCGGATTTTGCTGTAGGCCATCATCCCTTCTTCGTGCCGTTTGCCCGAGTAAATTGGTCATACCAATTGCAAAAAGGAGCCGGTAAAGTAACAAAGTATTCACCTGATGTCTATATGGCAACGGCGCAAAACCAGACGCATGTCTCGTTTTATAAGCACAAATTAACACCTTATAATCGGCTCAACGCAGCAGAAAGAATGTTAAAAAAATTAACTTTTTTGAAGGCGGCCAGTTATTTATCACACCGCGTCCATGCCGTCATAAGTAAAACCAATTCGTCTTTGTGAATCGTTTGTGACAAAAACAAACGGCACAAAAACAGATTTTTTTTATGGCAATCCCGGCTTTAACAGAAAGCGAGTGCATTACCTGCCGCTTATCATTATTCTTGTCGCGAAAGTAGAGGCAGGCCCGCTTTTGCGGGATTAGCTATGTAAACATTTAAGTACAGATAACGTAATAAAATGATGACACGAGCGCGCCCTTAGTACGATAACGAGATCGAGAGGATCACTATGGAACAACAGCAGGGCGAGATGCTGAAGCGCGGCCTGAAAAACCGTCATATTCAGCTTATTGCATTAGGCGGCGCCGTCGGCACCGGTCTTTTTCTGGGGATTGCACAAACGATTAAAATGGCGGGCCCGTCCGTTCTACTGGGCTACGCCATTGGCGGCTTTATTGCCTTTATGATTATGCGCCAGCTGGGTGAAATGATCGTGGAAGAGCCGGTTGCCGGGTCTTTCAGCCATTTCGCCTATAAATACTGGGGCAGCTTTGCCGGTTTCGCCTCCGGCTGGAACTACTGGGTACTTTATATCCTGGTAGCGATGGCGGAACTGACTGCCGTCGGGCAGTATATTCAGGTCTGGTGGCCCGCGTTTCCTTCCTGGGCCGCTGCCGCCATTTTCTTTGTCCTGATTAACGCTATCAACCTGAGCAGCGTAAAAATCTTTGGCGAAATGGAGTTCTGGCTGGCGCTTGTCAAAGTCGTGGCCGTCGTAGCGATGATTGTTTTCGGCTGCTGGCTGTTGTTCAGCGGTCATGGCGGTCCGGAAGCGGCAGTCAGCAATATCTGGGCGATCGGCGGCTTTTTCCCGCACGGCGTGGGCGGCCTGGTGATGGCGATGGCGATCATTATGTTCTCTTTCGGTGGCCTGGAGCTGGTTGGCATCACGGCGGCAGAAGCGGACGACCCGCAGAAAAGCATTCCTCAGGCGACCAATCAGGTCATCTGGCGCATTCTGATTTTCTATGTCGGCTCCATTATCGTGCTGCTTTCGCTCTATCCCTGGACAAAAGTCACCGCCAACAGCAGCCCGTTTGTGATGATTTTTCACGATCTGGGCGAGAGCCTGGCAGCGAACGTGCTGAACCTGGTGTTTTTAACGGCAGCCCTCTCCGTTTACAACAGCTGCGTCTATTCCAATAGCCGGATGCTTTATGGCCTGGCTCGTCAGGGCAACGGCCCCAAAGCGCTGCTGAAGGTTGACCGCCGTGGCGTGCCTTATGTGGCGCTGGCTTTCTCCGCCACCACGACAGCAATTTGCGTGCTGGTGAACTACCTGATGCCGGGCGAGGCGCTGGGCCTGTTTATGGCGCTGGTCGTCTCTGCGCTGGTGATCAACTGGGCGATGATCAGCTACGCTCACCTGAAATTCCGCCAGGCAAAAGACCGCGAAGGCGTGCAAACTCGCTTTAAGGCGCTGCTCTACCCTGTCGGCAACTGGATTTGCCTGCTGTTTATGGTCGGTATTCTGATCGTTATGGCGATGACACCGGGTATGGCTATTTCGGTCTGGCTTATTCCGCCATGGATTATCATTCTGGCTATTGGTTACGCGCTAAAAAATCGTCTGCAAAAAGCCTGATTGATTGGGGCGCTTCGGCGCCCTTTTCGCTGTACCTCTTCATACTCCAGCCCGCCTTAACTTTTCTTACCTTCCTGATGCAGTCTCCACGAATTGCCGTCTTACTCACACTTTTCCGGTTACAGTCGTTTTGTCCATCTCTGTGACCTTTTGCGCCAGCGCAAGGTGCTATTAAGCCAGTGATAATCTTTACTTCATCCTGTAAGAGAGATTATCCATGAAAAGCGCGGCGCTTTCGGTAAAAGAGAAGATTGGCTATGGCATGGGAGACGCAGGCTGCAATATGATTGGCGGCGCAATCATGCTTTTCCTTAACTATTTTTATACGGATGTCTTTGGCCTTGCGCCCGCGCTGGTTGGCGTTCTCCTGCTTTCCGTGCGCGTGCTGGATGCGGTTACCGATCCGATTATGGGGGCGCTGGCCGACAGAACGCAGAGCCGCTGGGGACGTTTTCGCCCCTGGCTGCTGTGGATTTCCCTTCCCTACGTGCTGTTCAGCGTGCTGATGTTTACCACGCCGGACTGGACCTATGACAATAAGGTTATCTACGCGTTCGCCACCTATTTTTTAATGTCGTTAACCTATACCGCTATCAATATTCCCTACTGCTCGCTGGGCGGCGTGATTACCAACGACCCTGGCGAGCGCGTCTCCTGCCAGTCTTACCGTTTTGTGATGGTCGGCATCGCCACGCTGATCCTGTCGCTTTCTCTGTTGCCGATGGCGGAATGGTTTGGCGGTGAAGATAAAGCGCGCGGCTATCAGATGGCGATGAGCGTGCTGGCCTTTATCGGCCTCTGCATGTTCCTGTTTTGCTTTGCTACGGTGCGCGAGCGTATCCACCCTGCCGTGCCGAGCAACAGCGATTTAAAATCCGATTTGCGAGACGTCTGGAAAAACGATCAGTGGGTGCGCATCCTGCTGCTGACCTTTTGCAATGTCTGTCCCGGTTTTATCCGTATGGCGGCTACCATGTATTACGTGACCTGGGTGATGGGCCAGTCCACCCATTTCGCCACGCTGTTTATCAGCCTGGGCGTAATAGGGATGATGCTGGGCAGCACGCTGGCAAAAGTGCTGACCGACCGCTGGTGTAAGCTGAAAGTCTTCTTCTGGACCAATATTATCCTGGCGGTCTTCTCCTCCGGCTTCTATTTTCTGGATCCGCACGCGACGGTGCTGATTGCCGTGATGTACTTCTTGCTGAACATCCTGCACCAAATTCCTTCGCCGCTGCACTGGTCGCTGATGGCGGACGTGGATGATTACGGTGAATGGAAAACCGGCAAGCGCATTACCGGGATCAGTTTTTCAGGCAACCTGTTTTTCCTGAAGGTCGGCCTGGCCGTAGCGGGTGCGATGGTAGGCTTCCTGCTCTCTTTTTACGGCTACGATGCGGGCGCAAAAGCTCAGTCAGCAGTCGCGATCAACGGCATTACGCTGCTGTTTACCCTTATTCCAGGCGTCGGTTATCTGATTACCGCTGGTGTGGTCAGGCTGCTGAAAGTTGACCGCCCAACCATGCAAAAAATCCAGCTGGATCTGGAACAGCGCCGTCATAATTTTCGCGAACTCAATGATTATCAACACGGCAAAGCGCCCGTTAAACCAGAAGGAACAGGAGCATGAGCAGTCACTGGCCGGTCCCACTTATTGAACAGCGTGCCGATCCCTTTATTCTGCACCACCGACAGTATTATTATTTTATCGCCTCCGTGCCCGAATACGATCGGCTTGAGCTACGCCGCGCCGCGACGTTAACCGGCCTGGCGGAAGCCGAAGCCGTAGTGGTCTGGAAAAAGCACGCCAGCGGCGAAATGAGCGAGCTGATTTGGGCGCCAGAACTGCATTTTATTGATAACGTCTGGGTTATCTATTTTGCCGCCGCGCCAACCAGAGAAATTAAAGAGGGTCTGTTTCAGCACCGCATGTTCGCTCTCGCCTGCCATGATGACGATCCGCTGACCGGGACCTGGCGAGAGTGCGGACAGGTCGTGACGCCTATTGATAGCTTTGCGCTGGATGCGACTCACTTTGTCCATCAGGACAAGAACTGGTATCTGTGGGCGCAGAAGGACCCGGCTATCCCTGGCAATTCCAATCTGTATCTTGCTGAACTGGCCACGCCATGGTCGCTGAAAAGCGCACCGGTGATGCTGAGTCGGCCTGAGTTCGACTGGGAATGCGTTGGCTTCAGCGTCAACGAGGGGCCGGCAGTTATCCGTCACGGCAACCGCCTGTTCGTCAGCTATTCGGCCAGTGCGACGGATGAAAATTACTGTATGGGGCTGCTGTGGATCGATATCGATGCCGATCCCATGAACGCGGAAAACTGGCAGAAGTCACCTCAGCCGGTCTTTAAAACCAGCTGGGAAAACCGGCAGTTTGGGCCAGGCCACAACAGCTTTACGGTAACGGAACAGGGCGAGGACGTGCTGGTTTATCATGCGAGAAACTACACGGAAATCGAAGGCGATCCGCTTTACGATCCGAACCGGCACACCTGTATTAAGACCTTTACCTGGGATAGCGATGGCATGCCGGTATTTGGCATCCCACCCGCAGCACAGGATTAACAAAGGCGGCCATTTGACAGCCGTCAAACAAACGTTTCCTTTGCTCATCTTAAATAGTGGACGGCGTTAAATCCCTTTATAACTTTGTTGGCTTGTTAACCATTTTATAGGGAGATTACTGATGAGAGAGCTGACAAACCAGGGAGTTAATGCCGTAACGGCGCAGGTATCATTGCCGACACCACCACGTGAGTAGGCGCGCAGGCTGGCGAGTTTATTGGGAGCGATTGGCATCCTGACGACTATTCCGGTTATGTCGACGCTGGTAGCCAAAGCCACCGGCTATATGGGCAAACAGATCGGAAGCTGGGTTGGCAGTAGCGTAGGTAATCTGATCGAAGGATGGTTCGCTATCCATGACGGCCCTGCTGCCTGAGCAATCACCTTACAGTCAACAATCCGGCTCAAGGGCCGGATTTTTTTGCTTTCTATACCAGCGCCCCGTAGATAGTCAGTAGCGCCACCACCACCACTATACCCAACGACACTTT
>NZ_DALZCD010000125.1:0-12139 GCF_031978025.1 Erwinia sp. | reverse complement strand
GAGTTGGCTGTACCCCAACACGTAGTTCAGTTGGAAAGGCACCTGACTGGCGGAGATGGCCGGTACATGCAATGCGTGCTCCCCGCTCTGTGGCCAGTCAAGGCACAGCAGCTGGCAAGGCTCTGCGGGGATCGCAAGCGCATTTTCCGGCAGGGCGTCTGCGGGTAGCGCAATCTGTACCGCATTCCACACCTGTTCCTCGACCAAAAAGCTCAGTTCGAGATGGTTTAACCAGCGCGCCAGATAGTTGAGGGGAACCTCCGACCAGGGGATATCGGGAAGATGGACATCCATGTATCCGAGCCAGGCGTCAACGCTAAGCCAGGCCTGTGCCCGGCTACCCTGCTTATCCTCAAGCTGCACCTGCAGATAGCGCTCCTGCGCGCTAAACTCAGCGATCTCGCTGCCGGGGTGATAGTTACGCAGCAGCTCAAGCGCCAGTTGACGGCCGTCAAGCTTGCGTAAATGACCTCTCAAACTCATTCCTGATTCTCATCCTGCTGCTGTTGCTGTTGCTGTTGCTGCTGCTGTTGCTGCTGCTCATCTCGCTCATGCTGTGGGCGCAGAAGATCGGGGCTGAGATCTGTCAAATGGCCCATATTACGGAGCAGCACATCCGCTGCACGAGCATCGGAAGGAAGCAAAGTGACATTCCCTTCCCGGCGTGCTTCGGTTGGCACCGAAATTCTGACCGAATGGTCACCGGACCAGCGTTGAAACTGATAGTTGACTTCGAGCGTCTGTCCTTTGTTTCCGCCTTTCACCCCGCTTTCCAAATCGGACTGAGTCTTCAGCTGCTGGAGCGTTGCGGGACTATTTCTGCTTTGTGCCGCTGTTTCGCCCTGCTTTGGCACCACGTTATCCGACTGCTTCGCCCCCGGCCAAAGCGGTCTTGCTTCGCCAGAATCTTCCTTTATGGGTAACGGCTTTTCCTGGCGGCCCGCTTCAGCCGCAGGGGCTGATGTAGTGACGATGCCCGGGTTTACTACGGCGGCAGCCTGAGGGTGCTGAGCCGTGGTGGATTGATGACGTTCTGTAGCCGCATCTACGAGCGTATTTGTGGCAACGTTCACGGCGACAGGCGTGGTGGATTGATGACGTTTTGTATCTACGTCTACGAGCTTATTTGTGGCAACATTTACGGCGACAGGCGTGGTGGATTGCCCCTCGGTTCTGGATGCGCTCGCCGCAGCCCTGTTGCTTAACGAGCTGGTGACCTCGCCTTTTTGGACGACGAGGGCGTTTTTGCCTGCGTTCGGCGTAGCCGTCTGACCAGCAACGGCCAACGCTATCTGCCGATGCAGGGCATCACCTTTCTTCGTCTGGCGTGCATCGGCGGCAAGGTCTAAAGGGGCGGCAACGACTTCTTTTGCCGCCTGCTTTTCGGTTTTCTGCAGGCCTCCCCCCTGCGCTAAGTGCGTCGTTAACCGAACCAGCGCACCTAGCGGTAGCATGGCGACCAGCGAAATATTCTCGCCGCTCTCACCCTGCTTTTTCTTTTTCGCAATATGTTTCAGCAGCGCGTTGTCATCCGGCGTTGAATCCCCCTTCATCACAACGTTCATACTGACTTTAGAAACTTTCTCTACCATAACCCGCAATCTCCTGAATTTCGTTTTCTGCATTATTGTCGCAGCGGCGTATATATTCGCGGCGCAGCGGCTGCAAATAATAAGACAGTTTGTAGTGCTTTTTATCCAGCAGGCTCATTGCGGCGCGATGCTGCTCAAGGTTGTTCTCCAGATTATATTTTTCATTTTCCAGCTGATTTATTTTATGAAGAACCAACTGCTGGTGAGTCAATAAAGCCCCCTGCTGTCTTATTCCCTTATAAATATCCGCACGGCTGTGTAAACCGGAAGGGGTTAACATTTTTATCTGCTGGTTGATATCCGCGCACTCCTGCTGATGCTCAGCAATTGTCAGCCTTATTTTCGCTAATCGATTTTCCGTTTTTACGATATCGCCCTGCAGAATCTGTTGTTTGCGCTCCAGCAAGGAGACAAACTCTCGCCCTTTACGCCACGCTTCCATATAAGCCTTCCAGACAGGCCTGCATGTCGATTTTTTCGCCCATGCTTTGTTGAAGAAAAGCTTCCATCTGGTTTTTACGATCAAAAGCGGCATCGTTTTCCGGATTCTCGCCGCGTCGATATTCGCCGAGATCCAGATAGAGCTGCATCTCTTTTTGACGTACCAAATATTCACGAAAGCGTTTTGCTAACTGACGGTGTTCCGAGTCAGTTACCTGTAAAAATACGCGACTAATGCTCTGCATAATATCAATCGCCGGATAGTGTCCTTTCGCGGCCAGCTTTTTGCTGAGATAAATATGCCCGTCAAGAATCGAGCGGACTTCATCGCCAATGACATCCGGCTCTTCCTCATTTTCAATCAGCACCGTATAAAAGGCGGTGATGGAACCGGTTAAAAACCGTCCTGGCCGCTCCAGTAATTTCGGCAAGGCCTCAAATACGGATGCCGGGTAGCCTCTTCGGGCGGGCAGCTCTTTCATGCTTAGCGCCACATCACGCAGCGCTCGCGCATAGCGGGTTATTGAGTCTATAAACAGAAGTACGTTTTTACCCTGCTCGCTAAAGAACTCGGCTATCGTCGTGGCAATCTGCGCCGCATTGCAGCGCTCAACACAGGAACGGTCTGACGTTGCGTAAACCAGTACGATCTGTGAACAGCGCGACGAACGCTTCAGCTCTTCAACAAACTCGGTGACTTCACGTCCACGCTCGCCAATAAGCCCGATGACGTAGATATCCGCTTCGGAATGTTCAACGATCATGCTCATTAAAGAGGTTTTGCCGCACCCCGCCGCCGCAAAAATCCCCATACGCTGTCCCTGACCGCAGGTCAGCAGGCCATCAATTGCCCTGACGCCGGTCACCAGAGATTCAGCGACAGGCTTGCGCTGGGTAAAATCTTTAGGCGCCCCGCAGGCTTCCAGGCTATGCGCACCGGTCAAACTCTGCTGCACGGCGTTGTCCAGGCGCCCGCGAACAGTACCGGTTGCGTCAATGATTGCCCCAGCGATATTTTTATGAACATCGATACGAAAAGGCTTGCCGGTCGGCAGCAGGACATTGCTGCGTGAAAGGCCCTGATTATCGTTAAGCAAGCTCAGTAACGTATGCTCCTTATTGAACCCGATCACCTGGGCCGTCCCCAGCACTTCGGGTTCAAGTAAGGATTTCTGAATCTCGCATATCTCACCGATTCGCGTCCCCGGCAAATGCGCTTCAATCACATTTCCCTGAATACGTAACGGGTGTGCCAGATGAACCAGGCATTGAGCTACCATTGTATGAACCTCAATAATTAAACCAGTACGGCGCGGTATTCCTGTAAAATACTCAGGTAGTTATCCAGCATCGATAAAAAATCATCCGGCGCCAGCAGGTATTTTTCTTTCACCTGAGCACGTAGTTCAATATTGCCGCCAACGGGGTATAAACACGGCTGTCCGGTGTAAAAATACTTTTCGTTATGATTAAGCATCAGCGGCAAAAGGCTCGCGCTGCAATAGCTTAAAGAGGCTGGAGCCTGCTCAACAATTTTCGCCCACACCCATACTTCATCATCTTCACTTCTGACATGAATAGTTGGAATATCATCTTTCATATTCAGAGAGATGGTTGAGTGGTTGCTCAAATCGCTATCCAGAACATCAGCCATCCCGGCATCCTTAAGCATGGTGGAGAGCAGTGCAACAACGTCGTATTTCATTTATTACCTCAATTAATTTTCTAACGAACCAATGACATCCACATCCACGCCGGATGCAACATCGCCATAAGAAAGCACTTCCATTTCCGGGTAACTTCCTTCAATAATTTTTTTCACGAAGCGACGAATATCCAGTGACACCATCAAAATAATATCGCGAGCATTAGCGCCATTGCTGCTAATGCACTGATCCAAGCTTCTGATAATACTTTCAGTTTCCGGTGGTGGCAGATTGATAAATGTCCCGCCAGAAGTTTGGCGAATCCCACCACGAACCAGGCTTTCCATATCGTGCGACATAACCAGAGTGCGAATCTGCCCATTGGCCGCAAAGCGGTTAGAGATATAACGTGATAACACGCTGCGAACGTGCTCCACCAGCATAATGGGGTCCTTTTCCTTGGGTGCCCATTGAACTAAGGCCTCAAGAATCAGACGCATATTTCGGATAGAAATACGCTCCTGTAGTAGCCGCTGGAAAACTTCGGTAATACGCTGTACGGTATTATTTCGATAACACTCTTTGAGTAGCTCAGGATATTTTTTCTCCAAATCGTCAAGCAGCATTTTGGCCTCCTGAATGCCGAAAAACTCGGAAATATTGTGCACAAGCAAAGTTGAGACGCAGGCATAGAATTCATCGATCGCCGTTCTTGAATAAAAACCAAGCTGTAAGGCGGTTTCACTCCGTTCTTCAGGGATCCAATAAGCGAAACCCTGAGCCGTTTCTACCGCCTGCACGGTAGGGTCAATAACCTGCAGCTCGTCGCCACGCATCAGCACTTTGCACATGCCCGGTATAATGTCATACGTGGCAACCTGAATTTCATTAATTGCAACCTTCAGCTTGCCACGCACCATTTGCTGGTCGTAGTTCATCACCACTTCGGGCAGACGAACACCGTACTCAATAAAGAAGTTACGTTTGAGCAACGAGCACAAATTATGTTCCTGAAAATAGTTCTCGTAGCCTTTCCAGGCGGTAATGATGAGCGGAATCGTTTCTGGGATGTACTCCCCGTCAATCATCACCGGTTTGCTTTTCAGTACCGGTTCTTCATTTTCTTCTATAGAATTAACTGTCGGCTTTTTACCTTTTTTAGCGTCAATTTTATCCTTAATGAATATGCCTAAAAGTAGAGCTGCCAGCAGAACAAAGACCGGCAACGGAAAGCCCGGCAATAGCCCCAGAGCAATAGCCAATACGGCTGTAACAAGCAGGATAAATTTATTGTGAAACATATCCTGCAAGATTTTTGCGCCGAGGTTCGTATTCTCACTGTTATTTACGCGAGTGACGATCAGGCCGCCGCTTATGGAGATTAACAGCGCCGGAATTTGTGCAACCAAAGCATCACCGATGGTCAATAGAGTAAACACAGACATCGCATGAGATAAATCCATGCCGTGCTGTAATGTGCCCACCGCTATCCCACCTAATAAGTTCACAAAGATAATAATGATCCCCGCGATGGCATCGCCTTTAATAAACTTCATCGCACCATCAAGCGCGCCGTATAACTGGCTTTCAGCTTCAAGATCGCTGCGGCGACGCTTGACTTCTTTTTCATCGATAACCCCTGCCTTGAGGTCAGCATCAATGCTCATCTGTTTGCCCGGCATGGCATCTAAAGAGAACCGTGCAGCCACTTCCGCGATGCGCTCCGACCCTTTGGTGATGACGATAAACTGCACGATAGTAACGATAAAGAAGATAACAAAGCCCACCACCAGGTTATCCGCAATGACGAACTGCCCGAAGCTGGCAATAATTTCCCCGGCGTCGGCATCCGCCAGCACCAGACGACTGGTACTGATAGAGATTGCCAGACGGAATATCGTACTAATTAGCAGAACAGATGGAAAAGTCGAAAAATCCAATATCCTTGTAATATAAAAAGAACCCAAGAAAATCAGTAGTGCCATCGTCAGGTTAAGTCCAATAAGGAAATCAACCAGGTATGTTGGCAACGGGATAATCAACATCACCACGACCATAACCATTATCGTTAAGATAATAAGTTCTGGCCTGTCACGAATTTCGAGAATAAATCTTCTAAGCATGAGTAGTTGCACATCAATCCATGGCAGACAAACTAGTTTGCCTGCGACTATTTGTAATATTCATTCCAGATGCCGGTATTTTTCTCTTTTTCGAGCATTTTACGCAGCAAAGCAGCCAGATGATTGACAATAACTTCCCGATATAGCGTATCGACGAAGAGAAAATCAGGCGTCATATTATAAACATTGCGCAGCTCTTGAATGACCATCGATCGATGCTTGAGCAGCAGCAATGACATAAAGTTTTTACTGAACTCTTTTAATGCCAATTTAAATTCGTCAGTATCCACTAAACCCGCTATATAAAGCCCTACAATATCCGCCTCTCCCAGCATCAGCTGATTGTTTCTCATCTGTCCCCGAAACGGGAATTTAGCAAAACTTTCATTTAGCAGCTGGTCCAGCGTGTGGAGCAAGCGTGCATCTGACAATTTTGCGCTGAGCGGGCCAAATTCAGAAGAATGAATACCGGGTTCATTGGCCTTCATATCAGCAATCAGAGCCGACAACGTGAAAGCCAATAAGCGCGTTCTGTTCTGATAACCGTAAACATCAATCCAGTCCTTGTAGATAAAGCCTGCGGGCATCTCTAGTTCAAGAAAATTAAGATAGCTATTGCGCAGCTCCTTTGCCGACAGGGGCCTGTCACCGCTACCGTCGCTAAACCGTTTTGCCAGCCGACCTACATTCATTCCTGACTGCATTTTTTTGGTGTCGCCAAATTTTTCTAAATCGGCGATCGCTTCTTTGATTTTCTTCTTCTGAAGTTCAGACAGCTGGCGGCTTAACAGCATTTCACGCAGCGCGAGCATTAGATCGCTGTCATCCGGGAAAAGCTGGCGGGCGAAGTTCAATAGGTTATTGAGGTCACGCAGTTTGGCCACATGCTTAATCAATGTGTTCAGCTTCTCGTCTGCCAGCTCCTCAAGCATAGAGGAAACAAAATCGTTATCTGCGCTGTCGTTTTTACGCCCGGCTTTGCTAAAGCGACCAAATGCGCTGAGGAGATCGGCCATTTCCTCTGCGGCATTACTCATCTCTTCCTGTAAATTAACAGGCAGCGCTTCTTCGCCCGCATCAAATAGGGGCTGGCCTGCGACGCTACGGTTTTCCGGGATTTTCGGTTCAATGCGATTAAAGTCAACGCCAGCAACAGAATGAATATCCATAACTCACCTGGTTCTTAATTGTTTTTCATCGTTTCACGTAACATGGAGACCGTCGATTTCAACGTTACCTCGTTCCCCCCCAAGGTTCGGCCCAGCACCGGGTTATTTTCCTCCGGTTTACGCCCCTGCCAGATTTCGCCGCTTGCCAGTAAACCTGGCTGAATCAGGAATAAGCGAACCATTTTCTTGTGGCTGGTATAGCTGTAATCAAACAGCTTGCCTAACACAGGAATGTCGCGCAGGAGCGGGATGCCCACGCTGTGATGTTCATCCTGGTCGCGGCTGTAGCCACCGACCAACAGGCTATAGCCCACGGGTACGCGCGCTTCTGTACTTATCTGGGTGTTATTCACCACTGGCAGGCTGTCGACGTTTTCGGTTTTACCCTCAGAGTTGAGAGGCAGGCCGCCATCCTGAATATTCAGGATCATCTCAATCTCCTGCTGGCGCTGCGCCAGACGCGGCAATACGCTAATCATGGTGCCGTAAGTAATCTTTTCGAGTGAGGAGTTACGCTCACCTATCAGCTTGGCGTAAAAGCTGCTGTTATTATCAAATAGCGCCGGAACATTTTCCTGAGTCAGGATCTCCGGACGTGAAACCACCTGTGCATTGCCCTTTTGCGCAAGTGCGGATACATCCGCCAAAAAATGAATGCTGTTTTCCGGAGTCAGCGAACTGGTATTAAAAGTAACGCCGGTATTACCTATCTTTGCCGCACCCTGCCAGCGAACCCCCAGCTCGTTAATATCATTCTTCGAAATATCAATGATCCACAGCGACAGCTGTATCTGCTGTTTAGGGACATCAATTGCGCTGACTAAATCCTCAACAAAACTCACCTGCCTTTCGGAACCCTGAATGAGCAAGCTATTGGTATCCGAATAGCCGACAATATTGATCGACGATTGGCCGAGGGAATCAGACTCATATCCCCGCTTCGCCGATGACCCCGAATTAAAAAAAGGCAACGGCGGAAAATTTCCCTTTTGTGTGGCCGAAGCGGCCTCAAGCGCACTTCGCGTATCATTATCTACGGTGATGTTCGCCCCGGCGGGCGCTGAACGTCCGCCACGACTATCGCCTGAGTTATTCAGCAGCTGGTTCAGCACCGTCGCAACGCCCGGCACGGTGATAGGGCTGTCGCGCTGGGTAAAGGTGCGATCGTTCACAAAAGTATTCTTAAGCTTGATCACGCGGATCGTGTTTTCACCCGTTCCGGGACGGGCATAGGTTGCATCAATATACTTTGCAGCCGCCGCGATAAGTTCGACATAGACCGGCGGCCCTGAGACATAAAAAGAGCCAGAGCGCCCGTCTGAACGCAGCGGGAAACGAGCGTCGTACAGCCCTGAGGATTTGATGAAGGCAACCAGCCGGTCAAACGGCGCATAGGACAAGCGCACAATGCTGCTTTTAATTTCGCTGGCATCGTAAACGTACACAGAACTGCCATCGTCATACCAGATAAGCCCGGTACGTGAAGCCAGGGTATTTAACAGCGCCTTCGGCTTACTGAGATCGAAATTCCCTGAGATCCGTTTTTTGGCTGCTTCCGTACTGACAACAAAGGGTTTATTCAGCACGCCACCGATCACAAAAAATAGCTGTTGAACGCTGTTATTACTGGCGACATAGGTATTTTCGTCATTCCGCGAACTGTTACGGACATCAACCGTGCCACCCGAGTAATCCTGGGTATCCAATAATGCGCCGACCGCCGAATTACAGCTCAATACGCCCAGCAATAAATACGGCAGGTAGCGGGCCGGCAGTTTCGCAATCCTCTTATTCATGAAGCAAGCCTTCCAATTTTTTAAACTCCCTCGGTGTAATGCCAAACATTGATTTTATTTCACTAGAAAAATGGGACGACGACGAATAGCCATTATTTCCTGCGATAGCCGCAATTGAGTTATCTTTTTCAATCAACTGCAGGGCACTGTGCGCCGCTCGCCAAAGGCGTAACTGTTTTTTTGGCCCCCGGGTAAAAGCATGGTGGCAAAGCTTCCTGAAATAGGATTCAGATACGCCGTAGATCTTACTGGCATTACCAATCTTATGACTGTCATTCTCTTTATCTTCATCCATTACCTGAGATAACAGAAAATGGGCAATCCAATAGCTTTCGACATTCCTGACAAACGAAAAGAGATTTTCCAGGCGGCTATCTTGAGGCTTTAGCAAGGTAAAGATCAACATCCCCATCAACGATTTGCATTCATTTTCTACTAAAATTGCCAGATTCCGCTCGGTGTGCATCAGTAACGAAGTATTTGTCTCCCCTACGCGCGGCTCGGCGTTAATGCTGCGAGATTTAGCCTGATAATCCAGGAATGAAAACAGCGTGGTGGCCTGTGACATGGGCAGTATTTCAACCATCCAGTCACCCCGGAATGCAATCTCCATGTTATCCAGGGTCGATAGCACAATGGGTTGAAGAAGATTATTCAGACGATCTTCATAGTTTTCCCTCAGTTCCCCTGAGGCAGATATGCTCATAACGGATTCACTATTTAGCGGTCGCGCAAACAACACGCCGTTATTTAAATTCATACATTCGTCACTCACGTAAAGCGGCATTTCCGCATGTGCGCTATCATTTACGCGTTGCCGCATTATGTTTTTCTGATGGTATTGAGTATCGCTAACTAGCATAGTTTTCTCTTACCTCAGTTTGTGTTTAGAAATGAAGTGCCAGTAAATATATCAGGAAACTCTCGTTCATCAATGCAAGCTGAAAGAGATAAAAAATAAATAAAAAATATAAAAAAAACTTCAACAAAAGATCATCAAGCAACATTGAGTTTAATAGTCGATAGCGCTACAGTGTGCCGTCTTAAAGATGCAATATCCTTATACCGTCAAAAAAATTTATTGCGAATGGAAAAATTTTTTCATGCTCGAGGCACTTCATTCCTTTTGAAAACGCTTTTATTAAATGGCACGGCTTAGCATCAGGAAGTTGTAGTGCAGATTAAGATAAAATCGCACGGGCCCTGCTCTTTCGATTGCTTATTTTACATTATTAATGGTCCTTTGAATGAACAGCGACATGAACGAATTAAACGATGATATGCCTGTACCAGAGGCACTGAAAAAATTCACCCTGAAGGTGCTGTTTGGACCCATGTTTGGTTGTGAACTCCACCTTCCAGCAGACGATTACTTTCTCATCATCAACCCGGGGCTTGCACTCCAGGATAACGCCATGGGAACGATGTCGCCCGGAGAGCATGCCGCAGCCTACACGCAGAATACGCTTTACCTACCCTGTGATATGCCGTCACCCAACATTATCTTGCGTTTGTCGGCGCTTTTCCGGGATGAAGAATCGGAAGAAGGATATCGTCTTGAAGTACAGGGGGTAGACAGAAGCTACCCGGCGCTGCTGAAGGAAAATGAAGTTTTCGTGCATGAGCACATTCGCTTTGCCATCAAACGTAGCGAAGATGACTGGTCTGAAGATATAAAAAACTTCAACCTTCCCCCGGCGCTTGATGCTAAATTCAGCGAACAGGATAAGCTGGAAAAGTTTAATGCAAAAAAAAATCATGCTCTCGTTTTCGGTTCAATTATTCTCTTACTTCTTGTGGTTACCGCAAGCGTTATCTGGTATGAAAAACTGGAAAGCGATCGGCAGGTTTTAACATTAAATGAAGCGCTGGCGGGCGCACCGATGCCTGTGGATATTTTTCGTGGTCGTGATAATAATCTTATCTACGTTCTTATCCAGAACTTTCAGGCAATGGAATGGACTCGGGAAGCACTGTTCAAATTGCAGGGCAAGGACAGCGTGGTTCCTGTTTGGTTACCGCAGCAAAGAAATGACGTCATTACGCAGTTGGCGAATGCAGGTTACCCTGTTTTACAAATTGACTACTCTAAACCGCAACACCCGACAATTGCACTTTACAGAGGATTAACCCTACAAGAAGAAAAAAGCTTCAACGCTATTGTTTTACAAAAAATCCCTTTTGCTCTCGACATCAATGTCCTGGTAAAAACTAAATCTCAGTTATTACAGGAAGCTCGCCAGGGCCTGGACCGTTTGCACATTTACTACCGCCAAATCAATTCGACTAGTGGTTATGCTTTGGTGGTTCGTGATGCCTTGAGCGACAGCGCTCTACGTTCTTTGCAGCATTTCATTAAACAGTTCAATCACCAATGGGGAAGCCGCGTGATTAATTTTTCAATTAATCTCGACGAAAACTGGTTACAGGATAAGTCATATGTTGACTCTTCTAATGGCTATCTGTTTTTGAACCCTCGTCATTGGTACTTCCCCCTAAAACAAGGAGACTTAAATGGCTGACATCACACCCACTGTTATTACGGCGAACAATGGCTATTATCTGGATGGAGTATCTGCCGACTTCGAAGCAGGTGGTCAAAAAATGAAAGATGAATTAGGGAAGGCTCAAGAGAACCTCGCAACCGACCCGTCTGACCCAACCAAACTAGCCTTTTTTCAGTCTAAGCTACAGCAATACACGCTGTTTCGTAGCGCCCAGACAAGTACCGTAAAAGTCATTAAGGATATTGGCTCGGCCATTATTCAAAACTTCCGTTAATTAACCTGGGTACGTGTCACGCGCGTACCCTTTTCTACTGTTCTACTGTGGAGTAATTATGAGTCAATTTAATGAAGCCCTTTCGGCATTAACCCGGCTCTCGCCAAATACCATTAACCCTGAAGATAACCTGTCCGTAAACATTCACGATCGAAACTTTAACAATTTAGTGTCCAGCACGTTTACTAAAGTCAGCGAAACCGATGCGCAGTTTAAAAATGTGATTAATACCCTTAGCCAATCTCCGCATTACACCAGCAGTCCGGAGAAGCTACAGATGCTACAAAACTATCTGGGTGAATACAGTAACTACGTTTCCCTGATAAGTGCTCTCGCACGCAAGGCGGTGAGCACCATAGAAACTCTGGAAAAATCGCAATAATGATGAACAAATATTCACGCGTCCTCGCTGCCGTGATGTTAACTTTTATGCTTAGCGCCTGTAATGACGAGAACCTCCTCTTCAACCTCACCCAAGAGCAGGCCAACCAGGTTCTGGCTATTCTGCAGCAGCACAATATTTCAGCGAAAAAGGACGGCAATCTTAAGGCTGGCTATACCGTCTCGGTCGGGGAGTCTGAAAGTACCGCC